>JBOFIZ010000022.1:0-1647 GCA_051650425.1 Bacteroidales bacterium | reverse complement strand
TTTCTCCATACAAACGAAACCGTGCAATCAAAGACCTTCCGGTCCCGTATTGCACGGTTTCACTATATCCGATCACTCAGATTATCTATTATTTATTTTCCGGAATCAACTCATCACCATAACTCAGCTTCCTGTCTTCCGGCACAATATATTTGATCTTAACAACATCACCCTCACGCGCCACCTTCACAGGAACAGACGTCACCTTACTTCCGTCCCACGAATAACTGACCATATACCAGCCCGGCTTATTCAGACGTTTCACCTCCAGCGACTTCAACATCTCCTCATTCACATCCTGAGACCTGAGCACCGGATCAGCCCCCGAATTTCTTATCATCTCCGGAATCCTTTCAAACAACGACAGCACCATATACTCCTTCATCAGCTTCTTATTTGCCGAATCACGACCCTCAAGAATATTCGTTATATATTCCTCATAAAATGATTTAAGAACCCTGCTCTCAGCCAAACCATCCCACTGAATATTACCAGCCGTTACAACCATAACACAAAACAGACTCGCCAGCCAAGCCAGCCAACACCTTTTACCAATCGTTTTCATTATCATAATATTCTGATTTAGTTTAATATTCACTCAATAATTTCACCTGGCAGCGCAAAGAAAAGCATTTTTTATCTAATAAACCCTATTATTCAACCACCAATCGCCTAACTATTGTCCAATTAACAATAAATCTACTCTAAAATATATCACTATGAAATCAAACAATAACGCAATAGATTTGTTTACCCAAAAGAAACAAGAAATAGACCAATCTATATTTAGCTAGCTATTAATCAAATCTTTAATATCAATTAGTATGAAAACAATTTATTTCGCACTGCTTCTCCTCCTTCCTATTTTCACTCTGCAAGCACAGGAAGAAGTCTTAACAAATCAACAAATCATTGAAATGCTCGACCTTGGATTCGAAGAAGACATAATAATCACAAAAATCCAAACATCCCGAACCGATTTCAATACAGACATCTCCCAGTTAAAAGCACTCAAAGACAAAGGAGCATCCTCTAAAATCATCTCAGCCATGATGAAACAGGATAGCGAAACTCCCGTAGAACAAAATAACCAATCCGGCATCTACTTCGAAAGCGAAGGCCAGAAAGTCAAAGTTCTTCCAAGTGTCTTCTCCGCAAGCAAAACCAGTACACTCGCTTCCGGACTAACCTATGGAATAGCCTCAGCCAAAGTCAAATCAATCATCAACAATTCCTCCTCGCGCAACGTCATAAACAACGAACAACCGGCCTTTTACTTCTATTTCTCCCCATCCGATGTATTAGGACAAGGAGGACTAGACTGGTGGTTCAGAGCCGCTACATCCCCAAACGAATTTGTACTTGTAAAACTTAAGTCAAACGAAAGAAAAAATAGCCGCGAGTTAGAAACCGGATCCATCAATGCCTATGTAGGATCCAATTACGGAATAGACAGCAAAAAAACAATCCCCTTTACAATCGAACAAATCAACGACACAGAATTCGTCGTTGCCCCATATTCGCCACTCGAACCAGGCGAATACTGCTTCTTCTATCAGGGAGCCGTTCCACAGGGAGGAGTAAACAATCAATCCGTATTTGATTTCTCCATTCAGCTATAACAACAAACCATCAATAATCAAAACA
>JBOFIZ010000021.1:0-3504 GCA_051650425.1 Bacteroidales bacterium | reverse complement strand
ATCATTGGCACCATCACCAACCGCAATGGTTTGTGCAATATCAACGTTTTCGATTTCGGCAAGCTGTTTGAGTAATTCCGCTTTTTTTCTGCCATCGACAATTTCGCCGATATGGCGTCCGGTGAGTTTACCGTCTTTCACTTCCAGTTCGTTGGCAAAAACGTAATCCATACCATACTTTTCTTTCAGGTAGTTACCAAAATAAGTGAATCCGCCCGACAGGATTGCAACCTTAAAGCCAACACGCTTGAGTGTTTTCATAAGGCGTTCAAGTCCTTCGGATATAGGAAGTGATTCGGCAATTTCCTGCATAACAGAGATGTCTAATCCTTTGAGTAGCGAAATACGCTGAAGAAAGCTTTCTGTAAAGTCAATCTCACCACGCATCGCAGACTCGGTGATAGCCCGAACCTGTTCACCCACGCCCGCTTTATCAGCCAGCTCATCAATAACTTCGGTCTCGATAAGCGTAGAATCCATATCAAAACAAATCAAGCGACGGGAGCGGCGGTACATATCATCCAGCTGGAATGAAATATCAATACCCATGCGGGACGAAAGTTCCATAAACTGAGCCTGCATAGCTTCCAGACTGACGGGGTTGCCCCGTACGGAGAATTCGATGCAGGAACGGCTTTGACGTTCATCGATATTCAAAGGGATACGTCCTGTCAGACGCTGGATCATATCGATGTTCAGATCCTGTTCGGCTATGACCTTGGTAACTTCCGTTACCATGCGGGCAGTAAGTTCGCGACCGATCAGTGTGATGATATAACGGTTCTTCCCCTGCATATTCACCCAGCGATTGTAATCATCTTCGGTGATAGGAGCAAATTTGATAGTAACCCCCAGCTCATAAGATTTGAGCAAGAGTTCCTTCATTATATCAGCAAACTTCTGGCTTGTAGTTTTAAATAGGATGCCTAAGCAAAGAGTGCGGTGTATATCGGCTTGTCCGATATCGAGGATAAAGGCATTATGGTTTGCCAGAACCTCTGTGAGAGTGGCTGTTACACCAGGTTTGTCAGCTCCGGTAATCCGGATGAGGACTAGTTCAGTTTTTTCCATACTCTGTTATTATAGCAAGTAGGTAAGGTCTCAATAAAAGTAACTGATTCCGGCATGCGTTCAGTAAAAGAATGCATTACCCAATCAGGCAGGTGTGTATTAAAAAAGAGGGCTGTCCGGAAAGTTTTCGCTTTTGGACAGCCCTGTTATCAGTTAAGCGTATTATTCTTCGTCTTCGTCTGAATCAGACTCTTTCGCGTTGTGATAAACGTTTTGAACGTCTTCATCATCTTCGATTTTGTCGATCATTTTTTCGAATTGAACGCGTTGCTCATCCGTAAGCTCCTTTGTATCGTTCGGAATACGTTCGAATTCCGCACTAATAATTTCGAAACCTGCAGACTCAAGGTATTTCTGGATCTCATTGAATGACTCGAATGCACCGTAAAGTGTGATTTCGTTGTTTTCTTCAACAATCTCATCTACTCCGTAGTCGATCAATTCAAGTTCAAGCTCTTCCAGCTCGATACCCTCTTTTGTCACAACTTTGAATACACTTTTACGTTCGAATAAGAAATCCAAGCTACCACTTGTTCCTAAAGAACCGCCAAATTTGTTGAGATAGCTACGGATGTTACCAACCGTACGCGTGTGGTTATCAGTTGCAGTTTCAATAACTACCGCGATACCGAATGGGCCGTATCCTTCGTATACAATTTCCTTATAGTCTGCCTCGTCACGAGAAACAGCTCTTTTGATAGCTCTTTCAACGTTTTCTTTAGGCATGTTAGCCACTTTTGCGTTTTGTATTAAAACGCGTAGGCGAGGATTTGCTTCCGGTTCCGGTCCGCCTGATTTTACAGCAATTGCAATTTCTTTACCTAACTTAGTGAAAACGCGAGCCATGTTGCCCCAACGTTTCATTTTTCTTGCTTTGCGATATTCAAACGCTCTTCCCATAATATGAAATTATCTTTAAAACGAATAACCGTTTCATACGGTTATTCGTCCTAGTTTTATAGATGATTAAAAATTAGCGTAGTGTAGCACCGAGAGCTTCTACATTTTTCTGGATTTTCGACATGATTGCTTCGATTTGTTTATCGGTAAGCGTTTTTGTGTCGTCCTGAATAATGAAGCTGACAGCGTATGATTTTTTGCCTTCCGGCAGGTTTTTACCTTCGTAAACGTCAAACAGGAATACCTCTTTCAATAGTTTCTTTTCAGAAGCAAACGCTGCTTTACGAATTTCCTCGAAAGTTAAGCCCGTGTCAACAAGTAATGCAAGGTCACGTTTTACTGACGGGAATTTAGAGATATCGGTTGCTTTTACTTTTACACTTTTCACCTCTTTCATCAGAAGATCCCAGTTAAGTTCAGCATAGAAAACATCTGTATCGATATCGAACGCTTTCAATGTTTTCTTTTGTACGATACCGAAAGTACCAATCGTTTTCTTACCAACCGTTTCGATCAGAATCGCTGTGCTGTACAACTCATTATTCAGTGTACTCAATACGATTCTTTTTGGTTCGATACCTAAGCGGGCAAAGATATTCATCACGTAAGCTTTTAGCTGATATACCGATGTTTTTTCATTCGGATGAGCCCAGCTGTCTGTGATTTTGTTTCCTGAAAGCCATAATCCAAGCATGAACTGCTCTGAATACGGACTAAGGATTTTATCTTCTTTCTTGTTCTCAGCATGGAAACTGTAGCAATTACCGAATTCATAGAACATGATATCGGCATTACGGCGGTTACGGTTGTAAGCGATTGATTCCAATCCACCGAACAGAAGAGTCTGACGCATAACATTCAGGTCATTACTTAACGGGTTAAGTAATTTCACACATTCAGCTTCCGGATAAACCGTAAGATCCGTGTAGTAAGCCTGTTTTGTCAATGAGTTGTTCAGGATCTCGTTGAAGCCGCATCCTGTAAGCTGCTCAGCAATCAGATTTTGAAGCTGATGACTCTCATCCGTTGGTGTTTTATAAGAAAGTGTAGCGTTTACTTTCGTGTTCATCTCAATATTGTTGTATCCGTAGATACGAAGGATATCTTCAATAACATCCACATCGCGCTGAACATCTACACGGTAAGTAGGAACTTCAAGTTTCAGTATGCCACCTGTTTCGCCTCTCACTTCAATTTCGAGACTCTGAAGGATTGCATAAATTTCTGATTCAGGGATTTCCTGACCAATTAATTTATTCACTTTCTCGATAGATAGCTGCACCTGGAAGTTTGCAATCGGATCAGGGTAGATATCCACGATATCACCTGTGATTTTCCCGCCTGCAAGTTCTTTGATCATCAAAGCAGCACGTTTCAGTACATAGATTGTGTCGTTCGGATCACAACCACGTTCGAAACGGAAAGATGAATCCGTATTTAATGTATGACGACGTGCACATTTTCTCACCCATGTAGGATCGAAATACGCACATTCAAGGAAAATGTCAGTCGTTTTTTCCGTTACACCCGAGT
>JBOFIZ010000020.1:0-4938 GCA_051650425.1 Bacteroidales bacterium | reverse complement strand
GTACCGCATGCGATACAATCGTCAGAAATTACGTAAGCCATTGTAATTAAATTTAAAATTAGCACTAATTTGTTCGGCAAATATACATTGATTTTACTTCAATCAAAAAGAATCTCTATAAATTTCTATTAATATTATCCTTGACAATAATAAAAGACAGATATAGTTCGTTTCTTAGGTCATAAACTAGAAACAATCAGCATGCTCAAAAAGTTAGTTTTCTTCGTATTATTCTCTACCCTTTTTAATTTGTCTGCCCAAAAATACAGACCGATGAATCAGCCTTATATCGATCTTCGTCCGTACAATTTAGGATTTTCACTAGGAATGCATACACAAGACTTGCACTTTACGCATACTGGCATTTATGATAATAGCAAAAAGATCATTTATGCAGAGCAGCCTTCTTTTACCCCGGGCTTTAACGCAGGGTTACTGGCTAACTTCAGAATGAGTCATTATTTTAGTTTTCGGTTTTCACCAACCTTATTTTTCGGTAGTAAAACAGTACAGTTCATAGATTATGAATCTTCTACCTATTTAGAAAAACAGAATATTCGTTCAACTTATCTGCTCTTCCCGTTCAACGTCAAATACCACGCCTTTAGGTTCAACAATGCCCGCCCCTATCTGGTAGGAGGTATAAGCTTTGGTTTCGATCTCACCCGAAAGAAAGATCAGCCATTATTATTGAAACCTATGAATTCATATCTCGAATTCGGAGTGGGTTGTGATTTCTACTTCCCTTATTTCAAATTGATTCCTGAAATAAAGTTTTGTCTCGGATTGTCTGATGTGTTGGATAAAGAAAGAAAAGACCTGACAAACCTGGATTATGCACCCTATACAAAAGCTTTGAATAAAGTGACATCCCGTTTGTTGGTCTTTTCCCTGTATTTTGAATAATACTGACGAGTACTTAATAAATAAAGTAACCTGCAGCACCTGAGACTACGATAATCCAGATTGGATGAAGTTTCATAAAATACATAGCAACAAAACTAACTACACAGATAGCAACACTTATCCAGTCTATAAAATTCGTACCGTTCATAAGCATGATAGCTGCCGAAGCGATCATCCCGACTGCTGCCGGACGTATTCCTTCGAAGGCTCCTTTTATCCACTTATTATTCCGGAATGCGAAAAAGAATCGTGCTATCAGAATAACTATTATGAATGAAGGCAACACTGTGGCAAGTGTAGCGACGATTGCACCCCACACACTTCCCGTCACCTGATATCCGATATAAGTTGCACTATTGATTCCTACCGGACCCGGTGTCATTTGAGAAATTGCCAGAATATCAGTAAACTCTTCGGTTGTTACCCATTGATTCACCTCAACAACTTCATGTTGTATAAGCGATAAAATAGCATATCCGCCACCGAATCCGAATAAACCGATTTTAAAATAAACCCAAAACAGTTTGAAATAGATCATAGTTCTTCCTCCTCCTCTTTCTTTTCCGGTGTCTTCACCAACTGATCCTTCAAACAGTAATGAGAATATATAATCCCTCCGATCGCACTGATAATGATAATGTATATCGGCGAAATATTCAGAAAGCCGATCAGAACTGCTACTACAACCGGTAACCAGACACTTTTCTTCGTAATATGTGCTGCTCGTGCAGTAGTAAGAACCGGAACAATGATTAAGGCAACAACAGCAGGGCGAATACCTTTCAGCACTTTTTCCACAGCATCATTCCCACGGAAACCGCTCAAAAACATTACGATCATCAAAATCATCAGAAATGAAGGAAGGATTGTACCTAAAACTGAAAAAATACTCCCTTTAAATCCTCTCAAACGATACCCGACTACAATGGATATATTTGCCGCAATAAGCCCGGGAGCCGTTTGTGCAACTGCAAGCAGATCAATAAACTCTTCTCTCCGAATCCATCCTTTTTTATCAACCATTTCCCGCTCAATAATCGGAACCATGGCCCAACCTCCACCAATCGTAAATGCTCCGATTTTGACGAAGGTGATAAAAATATCGACGATCGAAGCACTCTGTGTAGTCGTCTCTTTCATAAAATATCTAATTAGAATAGTTTGAATCGACACAAAAGTATAAAAAATAAGAGGGACAGCCTTAAGCCATCCCTCTTAAATATAAGGAAATCACGATGTTTTATTTCACCATTTTATCTTCAACCCATTTACGAGCATTTACGAATGCTTCGATCCATGGTGTAACCTGATCTGAGTGTTTACGATCTTGCGGATAGTAACCACATTGCCATGGGAAGATTGCTCTTTCCAAGTGAGGCATCATTGCCAAGTGACGACCATCTTCCGAACAGATACCTGCTACGCTGAAGTCTGAACCATTCGGATTAGCCGGATAAGCGTCATAGCTGTATTTAGCAATCACGTTATATTTATCCTCTGCATAAGGTAAATGGAATTTTCCTTCTCCGTGTGCTACCCATACACCTAACTTCATTCCTGAAAGTGTACCGAACATCACCGAATTATTTTGAGGAATAGTCAATCCTAAGAATTGTGATTCAAACTTATGAGAGTTGTTATGTAACATCTTCGGTTTCTCCTGATGAGCTGGAGTAATCAATCCTAACTCAACCATCAACTGACAACCGTTACAGATACCCAAACTCAATGTATCAGGACGTGCATAGAATTTATCCAATGCTGCTTTTGCTTTCTCATTCCATAAGAAACCTCCGGCCCATCCTTTAGCCGATCCCATAACATCCGAGTTAGAGAATCCACCACAATAAACAACCATGTTTACGTCTTCCAATGTCTCACGACCACTGATTAAGTCTGTCATGTGAACATCTTTCACATCAAATCCGGCAAGGAAAAGAGAGTAAGCCATCTCACGATCTCCGTTCACACCTTTCTCACGAATGATAGCTGCTTTTACGCCTGTTGATTCACGACGATCTGCTGAGATACCGTAAGCTGAAAGTTTACCTGTAAACTCCGTACCGAAATCAACTGCAATCGGTTGTTGTTTATAATTTTCGAAACGAGCTTTCGCACATTCCTCTCCACTTTGTTTTCTGTCTAACAAGTAAGAAGATTTGAACCATGTGTCACGAAGTGCATCGATATCGAATACGTAAGATTTACCATTTTTCAATACAGAAATTGTTCTTTCTGTTTTTGGTTTAGCAATACGAAGGAAACCGATTCCACGGTTTGTTAAGATCTTCTCAACAGCCGTGCGGTCTTTCACCTGGATTAAAACACCCGGATTCTCGCTGAATAAGATTTTCACTAAATCCTCTTCTACGATATTCTCTAATGTCACATCCAAGCCACCTTTTGTATTTGCAAAACACATTTCCAGTAAAGCAGTAATCATACCACCAGCAGAAATATCGTGACCTGCAAGGATCAACTCTTCATTAACCAATGTTTGAATAGCATTGAATGCTTCACGGAAGTATTCGCTATCTTTTACTGTTGGCACCTCATCACCTATTTTATCCAATGACTGAGCGAAAGCCGAACCTCCTAATTTGAATGCATCAAAAGAGAAATCGACATAGTAAACAGATGATTTAGGTTCGTCAACCAATACAGGAGAAACAACCTTTTTCACATCTGAAACCTCACCACCAGCAGAAATAATCACAGTACCCGGAGAGTACACTTTGTCATTTCCGTATTTTTGAGTCATCGAAAGTGAATCTTTACCCGTAGGGATATTAATTCCCAAATCGCACGCAAAATCACTACAAGCTTCAACAGCTGCATATAATCTTGCATCTTCGCCTTCGTTTTTACAAGGCCACATCCAGTTTGCACTTAAAGATACACTCTCTAAGCCTTCTGTCATCGGAGCCCAAACAATGTTTGTCAATGATTCAGCAATCGCTAAAACAGAACCGGCAGCCGGATCAGCCATTGCAGCCTGAGGCGCATGACCAATTGAAGTAGCGATACCTGCTTTACCACGATAATCCAAAGCAACAACACCACAGTCACTCAATGGCAACTGAATTTCACCCTGACATTGCTGACGTGCAATTTTACCTGTTACCGAACGGTCTACTTTGTTTGTTAACCAGTCTTTACATGCAACAGCCTCTAATTGCAATACGTTTTCAACATATTGAGTCAGACTGTTAATATCGTAATGAGGATTTGCAAAATGCTCCTCTACGGAAGTATCTTCCATAATTGTTTTCGGAGCTTTACCAAACATATCTTCCAATTTCAAATTAATCGGACATTCTCCATTTGGTTGTTCGAAAACAAACTTCATATCACCTGTCGTTTCACCAACAACATACATCGGAGCACGCTCACGATCAGCAATACGCTGTACCATATCGATATCAGCTTCTTTGATCAGCATACCCATACGTTCCTGTGACTCATTCCCTACGATTTCTTTTGCAGAAAGTGTTGGGTCACCAACAGGAAGTTTAGACATATCAATTTTACCACCTGTCGTTTCGACTAACTCCGAAAGCGAGTTTAAGTGTCCGCCTGCACCGTGATCATGGATAGAAACGATCGGATTTCTTTCAGCCTCTGCTAAAGCACGAATCACATTAGCTGCACGCTTTTGCATTTCAGGATTAGCACGTTGAACAGCATTCAACTCTACTGCATTTGCATAATGACCTGTATCTACAGAAGACACAGCACCACCACCCATACCGATGCGATAGTTATCACCACCCATTACAACAACCTTATCTCCTACTTCCGGTTCGCCTTTCAAAGCATCACGAAGTGTACCGTAACCAACACCACCGGCAAGCATAATTACTTTATCAAACGCAAATTTCTTATTGTTTTCCTCGTGCTCGAAAGTAAGCAAAGAACCACAAATAAGAGGTTGTCCGAATTTGTTACCAAAGTCAGATGCTCCGTTTGATGCTTTAATTAAGATTTGTTCAGGTGTTTGGTATAACCATTTACGTTCAGGCATATCTTGTT
>JBOFIZ010000019.1:0-1314 GCA_051650425.1 Bacteroidales bacterium | reverse complement strand
GTTTTTCAAGTTCTTCTGCCGTATCATTTTTAGCAAAACGAACCTCAATACCCATTCGCTTGAAAGAAACTTTAAATTGATTGAACGTACCTCCATACAAAAAAGGAGAAGAAACGAAGTTGTCTCCTTCTTGCAGAATATTTGTCAATGCAATTAATTGCGCACTATGTCCCGAAGCAACTGCCAATGCTGCAACTCCACCTTCAAGCGCCGCCATTCGCTGTTCAAAAACATCCGTCGTCGGATTTTGCAAACGCGTATAGATATTGCCAAATTCTTTCAATCCGAAAAGATTGGCTCCGTGTTCGGCGTTATTAAAAGTATAAGCAGTCGTTTGATAAAGCGGTACTGCTCTGGAGTGTGTTGTAGGATCAGCCTCCACGTACCCTGCATGCACTTGCAGAGTTTCAAAATGCAACTTTTTTGTTTCCATATAGCTAAATTTGTCGGTAAAACTACTTTTATTAAGTAGTTATGCTATTAATATACTGATTTCGCAAAAATAATGGATTCATTCAATAATCAAAGTAATTTGCATATTATATTATTTTCCCGCCTCAAATATTCTAATTTTAATATAAGAATCGTGTAATAAATCTTCTTATTGACATTTATATCTCCCGGAGTTTGATTTTCAATCAGCACTATCGACACCAACACGTTAACTAACTATTAATTAACAGAATAAAGGTGTCGATTGATCTGATTGAATCGACACCCCAATCAACACCAATAAAATTGAATAAACACCAACTTTGAATTACTCGTTTCAGATGCCATTTTAATCTAATCGGACAATTTGAAATTTATCTGCCTGAAAGTAATTATAACTACCTGACAACTAATATTTTTTAGGCTGTAATTAATAAATTACGAAGCTGTAATAATTTGTTAACTGTAGGTCGCACAAAAATGCGGTGTACTTCGCACTTTTGTGCGACCTACTTCGCAATTTTGCGCGACGTACACCGCAATTTTTATTTGCATCGAAAAAAGAATTAATCTGACCGCGAAAAAGATTATATTGCCTTTGAAATAATTTATTTAAAGGACGCAAATTCAGCAAGAGCCTGATCAAATAATTAAAAGCCACTATTTTTTGACCTGATCCTAAAGAAGAGCGATAAACTCATAAAGAGATTAGGAGATATGAACCACATAATTTCTATCTTTGTTTCGAATTTAATATCGAAATCAAGTTATGGAATTAGCAGGAATAAAGAATATTGTATTTGATTTGGGTGGGGTATTGATCAACTTGAACAGACAACGCTGTATTGATGCATACAAAGCATTAGGTTATGCAGATGCTGA
>JBOFIZ010000018.1:0-2669 GCA_051650425.1 Bacteroidales bacterium | reverse complement strand
TGGAAAAAACACTGAAAGGATTTTATCGACTGCTTAAGCGATAAGTAACTGCAGAGTATTTGACAAAGCAAAAAGCATCTTTTCTGAGGAGAGATGTTTTTTTATAACTATTATTTGAACGATTGTTCAATCTTTTAATCAAAGCAACTAATATGAATTTAAAAGCTGAAGAACAAGCCTATATATCAGAGAGTGAAAAGGCACTTGGCAGTCAGAAAATATGGAAGCTTTTTCTCCATTATGCCGTACCCGGAGTAATCGGACTGTTATTTGTTGGAATTCAGTCTATTGTTGACGGATTAATGGTTGGTAACTTTCTGGGATCAGATGCACTTGCAGGTGTAAGTCTTATTCTTCCTTGCTATAGCCTGGCGGTAGCATTAGCTGTTGTAATAGGTATTGGTAGTCAGACGATAGTAAGTATAAGTTTGGGTGAAAAGAATTATCAGAGAGCTCAGGATGCAATGACAACGGGTTTTGTCTCAGTGCTTGCAATCTCTTTGCTTTTTACTTTTCTCATGTTGTATTTCCAGAATGGACTAGCGCGTTTGTTAGGAGCAAATGATAATCTCTTGCCACATGCGGTAGGTTATATCAGAGGACTTGTACCATTTATGCCCGTACTGACGACCATGTTTTATTCCGATTTTATGATAAAGTCCATTGGTAAACCGCGATATGCAATGGCCATTACCAGTGCGTCAGTACTTCTTAATGTGTTGTTTAACTGGTTGTTTATTAAAGTATGGGGGTATGGAACTATGGGGACAGGATTAGCCACCGGAGTAGCTTTTTCTGCAGGTGCTGTGTTTTCCTACTTTATTATATTTAATCCACAAAATATAATTTCGGTAGCAAAAGGGAAATTCAGATTGAATTATTTTCGTCAGATGCTATACAACGGATCTTCCGAAGGTTTGACAGAGTTTGCAGCGGGTATCAGTACATTCTTATTTAACATCACGCTCATGAGATTAGCCGGCGAAAACGGGGTGGCAGCATTTACTGTTATTAATTACGTCTTTTTTGTAGGTACGACAGTCTTCCTGGGCATATCCGATGGTATCATACCCATTATCAGTTTTAACTATGGAGCGCGACAGATCGGACGAGTAAAACAAGCATTTAATTTAGGAATACGGACTAATTGTATGATTGGAGTGATTCTGTTCACGATCCTCTTTTTCTTTAGTCGTCCGATAATAACACTCTTTTTTGATAACACATCCGGTCAGGTGATTGAAATGGCTTCACATGGTGCTTCTATCTATGCTTTTGCATTTCTGGCAAGCGGGCTTAATATTTTATCATCAAGTTTTTTTACATCGTTAGCTAATGCAAAGCTCTCTGTAGTTATAGCCTTGTTGCGCGGAGTTATTTTTCTTTTTGCAGGGATCTATTTGCTACCTTTTATTTGGGGTTTGGATGGAGTATGGGTGGCAATTCCTCTGGCAGAGGGGGTTACGCTCCTGATTTCATATATTCTGGTACGTCGAAAACTGAAAACATTAACCTAAATACGATAAAAAAAGGATATATACCCTTCATGAGTATATATCCTTTTTTATTGTGTCAGTAACAGGGAGGAAAAAACTTCCGGTATATTTTAAATATAAGGTACTAACCTCTTCGTTTGTTTGATGGGCGGGCTGAACCTCTGCTGCCTTTAGCACTTTTACTTTTGCTATCTCTTGGTCCTGATGGTGCAGCACCTCCGGATTTAGGTCCTTTAGCAGTAAAACGAGCTGAGCTTGCTACAGGTTTCGCTAAACTTTTCCCCTCACGTTTCCCTGATGGTTTTGCCGTAGCTGTTTTTTTCGAAGTCGAACGGCTTTCAAGTGTTTTAGACGGACGAGCCGAGCGTTTTGGTTTCGGAGCCGGTTTGTTTTCAGATTTAGGGCTTTTAGCGCCTTTAGCTGATTTAGTCGTATTTTCCGAATCCTTGATGAGTTCCATCAATTCTTCAACCTCTTTGTCTGTAAGGAAACGCCATTGTCCTAATGGTAATTTGTTTAGTGTGATGTTCATTACACGCACACGTTTCAGTTTTACCACTTCATAGCCTAAGGCCTCACACATACGACGGATCTGACGGTTCAGACCTTGAGTCAGCGTAATACGAAAACGGTTTTCTCCCTCTTTTTCAAATTTACACTTCTTAGTCATTGTGCCAAGAATAGGTACGCCGGTAGCCATTTTTGTAGCAAATTCTTCTGTGATCGGTTTGTTTACCATCACCTCATATTCCTTTTCGTGATTATTTGAAGCACGAAGGATCTTGTTAACGATATTCCCATCGTTAGTCAGAAGAATTAATCCTTCTGATGGTTTATCCAAACGACCTATATTAAAGATACGTGAAGGATAATTCACGAAGTCGATAATATTGTCCACTTCACTTTGGTCGGTTGTACAAGTAATACCTGCCGGTTTATTCAGAACGAGGTAAACAGCCTCATTTTCATGTTTAATAATATGGCCATCCACACGAACTACATCGTTCGCGCTGATTTTAGTACCCATTTCGGCTGGTTTGCCGTTAACGGTAACACGTCCTTGTTCGATATATTTGTCAGCTTCGCGGCGGGAACATAATCCCGAATCGCTGATAACTTTGTTTAGTCTGATATTCATGAATTTATATGCTAAAGGTATATACCCTGATATTT
>JBOFIZ010000017.1:0-1326 GCA_051650425.1 Bacteroidales bacterium | reverse complement strand
ACCACTCTCCTACTTTAGATTTCACCTTCACTTTTGTTCCGTCGTGTAAAACAAACAGGTCAGTTCCACTATCTGCAGGCGTACTCTTTGCTGTAACCGATTTGGCAAAAACAATTGCATAATCCCGGTTTACAAGTCTCTCTTTTTGAGCAGAAGCTGCTGAATTAGCAAATAGAATCAGAATAAAAAGAAGTATAGCCGAGAAGAATGCAATTTTCTTCATCCATACCTTCCCTCCGATAAAGTATAAAGCAAAACAGCCTAAGAATAAAACAAATGCACCGACTGCAATGGCTGCCCATTGATTGGATGTATTCATATTTCTGATCGAATCAATCCAGTTATAAATAAATATTTTTTCTACCGGATCGATTTTATCAACTGTTTTAAGTTTTGCTATCTCCAGATTAGTTTTTAAATCTGCATCGTTAGGAGCATAAAGCAATGCTCTTTCATAATTAAGAATTGCCTGAGCATTTTCACCTGCCTTGTAATAAGCATTTCCCAGATTATAATACAGATCTGCCGAATTATAACCTTCTTTTGTCAATGACTCATACAGATCTGCAGCTTTCTGATATTCTCCTTTTTCATAAGCTTGCACAGCTTCCTGTTGTATATTGTTTGCAAACAAGATACATGGCATCATTATTAATACCAATTTCAATAACCAGTTAGTCATATATCAAAAGCTTATTTTTTGATTATCGATTCTATTTTATTAATCACATCAACAGCTTCCGAATATAATTCAGACATTGTTGATCCGCTTTGAGATGGTGCATATCGGGCAAATTCACATGTATTCAGAATATGCATTACTTCCTGAATTGTCTCATTATCCACACCATAGCGGGTTAACTCTGCTTCTACGTTATCTTTTGTCAGATTAGAAAGCGGAATAGATAGTTTATCGCTGATATATCCCCAGGTAGCTTTGAGCAACTCATCATAATAAGCCTGGTTGTTATTTTGTTTCAAATAAACCTCTGCTTGTTTCAAACGTTTCGAAGCTACTTTATTTGCTTTCTTCGTTTTCATCAAAGCTACGTTCGCATTTTCAGCAATACGTTTTCTGTAGATAACGAAGAATACACCCAGAATGATGGTCGGTAAAATATAACACAACCAATACCAGACAGACCCGAAGAAATAATGAGTTGACTTAGTCAATTTGAAGTCCGGACGAATAAAACGGATATCCTGACCCAATAACTTAATATTCTCTTTCGAAGTAAAATTAGATACTTGTCCGGCAGAGGATGATCCGCCTTTACCTTTTGCTACATGTACATTGTATGTTTCTGTAGTAAGTGTTTTGTAAGT
>JBOFIZ010000016.1:0-35484 GCA_051650425.1 Bacteroidales bacterium | reverse complement strand
TGCAACGTTTTTCTCTTGTTGAGGCTTCAAACTTAAAGCTGTGAAAGCCAAAACCGCTGCTACTACTACTACCATTACGGCAGCGTAGATTACTGTATAAGCATTACTTTGTCTGTTCATATCTTTAAATTTAAGCTTTAGTTACTTTCGCACGTTTCAAACGTTTTTTGATGTTCGCATCTACTACGATGTAGTCGATAAGCGGAGCAAATACGTTCATAAATAAGATAGCAAGCATCATACCTTCCGGGTAACCAGGGTTAACCACACGTACCAACATTGCAATTACACCTACAAGGAATCCGTAAATGTATTTACCAGTTTCTGTACGAGCTGATGTAACCGGGTCAGTAGCCATAAATACAGCTCCGAAAGCAAAACCTCCTAAGAAAAGGTGATCCCAAACGCTTGTTTCTAAAGCTGCATTACCACCAAATGCATTAAAGATTGCTACGATAAACGCACCACCTACAAATACAGAACCCATTGTTTTCCAGCTTGCAATACCTGTCCATAAAAGGATCACAGCACCGATAAGAATAGCTAAAGTAGAAGTCTCACCAATTGAACCCGGGATTAAACCTACAAAGTAGTCCCAAGTACCGATCGGATTGCCTAAAACATCTACTACAGCTACAGACGGATCAGCAGCAGTAGCAATCTGACCAAGAGGAGTAGCTCCTGAATAGCCATCAACGATTGAACCTGCACCCATACCGAAAGTATCACCTGTGCGAACGAAAACTTTATCACCGGACATCATGCTTGGATAAGCAAAGAATAAAAATGCACGAGTGATCAAAGCTACGTTAAAGATATTCATACCTGTACCACCAAAGATTTCTTTTGCAAAAATTACAGCAAAAGCTGTAGCAACAGCAATCATCCATAGTGGAGTATCAATCGGCACAATCATCGGAATCAACATACCTGAAACCAGGAATCCTTCCTGAATTTCATGCTTTTTCCATTGTGCAACTACGAATTCGATTCCCAAACCAACACCGTAAGAAACTACGATTTTAGGCAATACTGCAAGGAATCCGAACATAAATACTGTCAAGAAGCTAGTAGCATCTAATTGACCAATAGCCATATAGTGCTGATAACCCACATTATACATACCAAATAATAATGCTGGAAGTAATGCTAAGATTACTACAGACATGGTACGCTTAGAGTCGATACTGTCGTGAATGTGCACACCGGTTTTTGATGTTGTATTAGGTGTAAACAAAAATGTTTCGAACCCGTCAAAAACAGAATGGAACATTGACAGTTTTCCACCCTCTTGGAAATTGGGTTTAATCTTATCTAGATAATTCCGTAAGGCTTTCAATGTCTTAAAATTTAAACTGTTATTAATTCATTTCTTTTCTCAACTGATCTAATCCTGTACGGATGATGTGTTGAATCTCTAATTTTGAAGTATCAACGAATTCACATAGTGCGAAATCTTCTGGTGCCACTTCATAAATACCAAGGTTCTCCATTTTGTCGATATCAAATGCTAATACCGCTTTAATAAGGAATTCTGGCAAAATATCCATCGGCAATACTTTATCATATTCATTCGACATGATAATTGCACGACGACCTCCTTGAAGACGAGCATCAATTTTATATTCTTTCTTAGGTGCGAATGTATCGATCAACCAAGTAAAGAATGAATGATTCACACTGAATTTCTCGAATCCAGGAAGTGCCCATCCAAATAATTCGTGTACATCATCCCCTTCCGGAATAATAGTGATTTGTTGAGCATAAGGTGAAAGGAATCCGTTAGCCGGAACTTTTTTACCTGTCAACACGTTACCAGAGATGTAACGAAGACTAATGTTCTCTTTCTTAACTTTATCCCCCGCAATCGAAGAAATCTGTGCTCCGATAATAGCTTTTGTATAAACAGCTTTTGCTACTTCTGAACCTGCAACAGGCATCAAGCGAGCAAAGTCAGTTTTACCTTGAGCTAAAGAACGACCAATTAAGATCAAATCGAACCCATTAACTGTCCATACGATCTCACCCTTATTAACCGGGGCAATGTTCGCAATTTGTACACCTACATTACTTGCAGGGTGAGGACCTTCTACCGTTACAATTTCAACACCTTTCATCGATGCTAAAACGCTTCCGGAACGAACTCCAAGGTAAACTTTACCCGTCGTAAGTTTTTTCAACGCATCCAGACCTAACTGGAAGTTAGCCTCTTCGCCTTTAATCACAAAGTCCATATTCGGAGCCAAAGGAGCCGAATCAAAACCTGTAACAAAGATATCACGCGGTGAATCAGCAGGATTTGCAATTACATCATAAGGACGCTGTTTAACGAATCCCCATAACCCCATTTGCAACATAGCTGCTTTTACTTCGTCTGTAGACATCGAAGAAATATTCTTTTTACCGAAGTCAGCATATTCAATTTCAGAATCCGCTTTAATCTGGATATCCAAAATTTTACGACGCTCACCACGATTAACAGCAAGAACTTCTCCGCTTACAGGCGATACGAATTGAATTTCCGGACAGTTTTTGTCCACCATTAACGGAGTACCCGCAAGTACTCGATCTCCAGGCTTAATCACAAGCTTTGGCACGACACCGTGATAGTCTTCGGGACAGATCGCATAAAGATCTGATAAGTTCCCGGCAACTACTTGTTCAGCAGCATGACCTTCAAGCTTAATATCCAAGCCTTTTTTAATCTTAATCATATTTGCCATATAGTTAGATGATAGAATTTCTCAAAATCCGCGCAAAGGTACTATTTTTTTAGCATACGAATTGTGTCATTCTGAGCAAAAGTTATCTATTTTTCTAAATAAGAATAACCGCTATTTAAACTCTTAAATAAAAGCTTAGCATTTATTTAAAGGGCCTACACGTACAACTCATTATCTTTTTCATGTTGAAGAACACAAAAAACCAACTTTAGGAAAGATGCTTTTCAGCTATTTTTTCCTAAAATCGGTTTTTTATCTTTGAGGACTTTCATTTTGTTAGTCCTTATTTTCTCTACTCAAAGAAAGAGTCCACTTTTTCTTCTGATTTATTCACTTTTTCGCTCGAAATATTACTTGCACAAGGATCTTTATCACTCACTTTAAATTGTTCGTCCTGGGAATACCCTAACGATTTATCTGCATATACTTTTTGCATATAAAGTCCGTAAATAGGTAATGCCATATTAGCTCCCTGCCCATCAATAATGCGATCAAAATGCACCGAGCGATCCTCAAAACCAACCCACGTACCCGACACAAGGCTTGGCGTAAACGCCATAAACCAACCATCCGAGTTATTATTGGTTGTTCCTGTTTTTCCGCCGTGAGGTGCTGAAATTTTATAACGTCCGCGCAAGCGACCTCCCGTACCACCATCAACAACACCACGAAGCAAATAAATCATTTTATCGGCCGTATCCTCACTAAACACCTCATGTACTTTTGGTGTAAAGTTTGAAATTACATTTCCATATTCATCTTCAATGCGTGTCACATAAACAGGCTCTACACGAACACCTCTGTTCGGATACGCTGTATATGCACTGACCATTTCTTCTACCGAAACCTCAGCAGGTCCCAGACACAATGAAGGAACCGGATCAATTTTTCCTTTAATTCCGAATGATTTCAGCAAACGAGCGAATTGATAAGGAGACAGTTTAGTCATCAAGTGACCCGAAATCCAGTTGTTAGAAGTTGTCAACCCCCACTGTAAAGTCACCATCTCACCAATCCTGTCATGTCCTGCATTTCGGGGCATCCACAATTCTCCGGTTTCGGTCACAACGCGAGGTTGTGTATTTGGCAACATATCACAAGGAGTATAACCTTCCTCCATTGCCAATGTATATAAATATGGCTTTATAGTCGATCCCACCTGACGTTTACCCACTCCAGCCATATCGTATTGGAAGTTTTTAAAATCAATCCCTCCCACATAAGCCTTAACAGCTCCTGTCCGTGGATCCATAGACATAAATCCGGCATGTGCAAAATGTTTCAGATACTTAATAGAATCCATCGGAGTCATTGTTGTATCAACCATACCATGCCAAGAATACACCGACATATCTACTTTCGTATTAAAAGCTTTACGGATTTCTGCATCAGAAGCTCCGGCTCCTTTCATGATACGATAACGGTCCGATTGTTTCATATTACGATCCAGAATCGAGTTAATCTCTTCTGTCGTTACATTTTTAGAGAATGGCGCGGTTGAACGACCTTTCTTTTCACGGAAAAATTTAGGCTGAATATCTTTACTCAAATGTTCTTTTATAGCCTCTTCAGCGTATCGTTGCATTTTTGAATTGATCGTTGTATAAATCTTCAATCCATCTGTATAGATATTATAATTAGTCCCGTCTGCTTTTTTATTTTTTGCACACCACCCATATAAAGGATTGGTTTCCCAAGACAATGAGTCCTCTACATATTGCTGCTGTTGCCAACCTCTGTATCTGGATTTTTCAGGTTTAGGAGCAACCATCATCAAACGTAAACGTTCTCTGAAGTAAGCAGCAATACCTTCTTTATGATCCACTTTATGATAACGTAAAGTCAGGGGAAGCTGTTGTAAAGAGTCTCTTTGTTCTTTAGTTATATAGTTCCCTTTATACATCTGATCCAACACAACATTACGACGACCTTTTGTGCGATCATTATATCTTACCGGATTAAAATAAGACGGATTTTTACACATTCCTATCAAGGTAGCCGACTCTTCAATTGTCAAATCTTTCGGATCTTTTCCAAAATACACATTCGCTGCAGATTTAATACCTACTGCATTATTGAGGAAGTCAAACTTATTCAGATACATATTTACGATCTCCTCTTTGGTATAATTACGTTCAAGCTGAACAGCAATCACCCACTCAATAGGCTTCTGAAGAACTCGCTCGAAAACATTATCAGCTGTAGGCGAATACAACAATTTTGCTAACTGCTGGGAAATGGTACTACCTCCTCCGGCACTTTTTTGACCGAGCAATCCTCGTTTTACAACAGCACGTAGTAGAGCTTGCGCATCAATACCTGAGTGAGAGGCATAACGAGCATCTTCTGTTGCGATCAATGCTTTTACTAAATTTGGAGATAAATCACTATAGGATACGTAAATACGATTTGCTTTACTTTGATAAAAACGTCCTAACTCTTCCATATCAGATGAAATAATTTCAGACGCAAATTTATCTTTCGGATTTTCCAGCTCTTCAATCGGAGGCATATATCCGATCTTGCCTTTAGCTATCAACACGAATAGAATAGATACTGAGAGAATGGCAGCTGCGAATAATGACCAAAATATGATCAGAAACGAACGCTGTAGTTTAGTTTTACTCATTCCTATTATATATTTAAAATACAGTAATTTAGAAGTCAATTATCACTTAATAGTCTGACAAAGGTATAATTTTATTGCCATAAATACATCTTACAGTGTGCTTATTTACATTTAAGAACGGGATAATTCATTTAAAAAATTCCAATGAGACGGTATTTCAGCTAAAATCTCTAAAGATTGATTTGTATCCGGATGTACAAAAGCTAACAGACGAGCATGCAGAAACATCTCCCTTATTCCAACCTTCTCGGTAAAGATTTTATTACATTTTCCATCACCGTGCACCCGATCATTAATAATATAATGCCTCAAGTGCGCTAAATGTTGTCGCAATTGATGCCAACGCCCTGTCTGTGGCAAACATTTAACAGTTGAAAAACGAGTCGTTGCATACCTGTCTGTCGGTAGAGGCAGTTCAAAACGGTCAATAAGTTCAAAACGGGTTAAAGCCTCACGACTATTACCTTTCTCATTCTTCACCGGATAATCAAGACTCACCTCATCCGGAAACCAACCTCGGACCAAGGCAATATATTCCTTTGTAATATCGTGAGAAACAAACAGCTTTGCTAACTTTGCGGCAGTCTCGGGATTAAAACTAAACACAACTATACCCGAAGTCGGGCGATCTAATCTATGTACAGGATATAGAAATCTCCCGGTTTGATCCCGAAGTTTCTGAAGTAAAAACTCCTCCTCTTCCTCTGCAATCTTCGTACGATGCACCAACAAACCTACCGGTTTATTTACTGCGATTAGATATGTATCCTGATATAAAATTTCAAGCATAATTTTTATAACATAAAAGAGGAAAATCCACTGGGATATTCCTCTTTACAAAATTATTATTTCTATTTGTACTTATCGATTGTTTTAAAGAAAAGATCAATCTGTTCTTTAGACAATTCTCCGGAGCCGTAATAAGCTATCTTTTTATCTTTCGTTATAAAAAGCACTGTATATTTTCCATTCACATCACCTATTTGCCATGCATCTCTCAATATGTGTGATGGATCTGTAAATATAGCCTCCTTAACTTTTCTCTCTTTTACTCTGACAAAAGTTCTCACTAGGGAATTCGGAAGAAATGTATCAGCCAGATTTACAATTCCAAAAGAAAATATCTTATCACTTTTGATTTTATTATTTTCAAGATATTCCGTAAACTCAGCATTTTGATTACGCGCATCAGG
Organism: Bacteroidales bacterium; assembly: GCA_051650425.1. Taxonomy (GTDB): domain Bacteria; phylum Bacteroidota; class Bacteroidia; order Bacteroidales; family UBA7332; genus UBA7332. The sequence continues at coordinate 28,939 of JBOFIZ010000016.1, read as the reverse complement.
ATCTACATAAAAAATCAAAATATGTTTTTCACCAAAATGCGGGAGAGGAATTGGCTCATTACGCGAATCTCTGATATAAATTTGCTCAACGCTCTTACCCACATTCTCTTGTGAGTATCCTGGCAGTACAGTCAGAAACAAGCTGACTATTGTTAATAAATACGCTAATTTATTTTTCATATTTCTCTACTTTCAGATTTAAAACAAGACAAACTTACAACATTTACTCACAAAACACATTTGTTTACTATTTTTTATAAATAACTTAAATAATTTTGCGCTTACATTTTCCTTTTATCCTGCATATTAAGCCACAACAAGTTTTCTCTCAATGCTTTTGTTAAATCACTGTTATCAATACTTTACAATAATGGAGTTCTTACGCACTCATAAGTATTAATACTTCAGTCTTATGAACAGAAAACCGGTTACTTTTGTCTTATACAAGATAGAAACATTGTATATTCGCATCCCATTTCCTTGATCTATAAAAATAAAGGAATATTCAACGATTTATTACATTACATATTGTTTCATCATTTCCATTAATATAAAGCTCTTAGAAGCTTTAGATAAACGAATGACAGAATAAAGAAGTATTATTTTATAAATGAAGAAGATTTTTCAATCCATACTCAGCAATCCGGTATTGCTGTTTATATTTTCTGTGATTGTACTTATTACGCCAAACCTGTTTTTATTATTCACAGAACCACTAAGCCTCAGTACACGCGTTGCGTTTATTTTTCTACCTCTTGGATTTTACATAATCTGGATGATCGCATTACGTCGTTTAGGGTGGATGGGAGTTTTATCTCTACCCTTTATGATTCTTGGTGCATTCCAGTTAGTGTTACTGTATCTGTTTGGTAATTCTTTTATTGCAATAGATATGTTCACTAACGTGGTGACAACAAATGCAGGCGAAGCTTCGGAATTATTAGGTAGTATCTGGCCTTCGATTATTGGTGTGTGTATTTTATATATTCCTTTTCTGGTATGGTCAATCGCCAACTTGTTCTATAAAACAACCCTATCATCAGTTTTTCGTATTAAGGCATTCAAGACAGGTGCTATACTTATGATCATTGGTGGCGCAGCAGCTTGTTATTCATCATACACAAACGTTCTCTTTGAATTTAATCGCGTTATATTCCCGCTTAACGTGATGAATAATATCAATCAAGCAGTAAAAAGATGGCATCTAAGTAAGAATTATCCACAAAACACAAGAACATTCACATTCAATAGCAAACAAACAAAGAAATCAGACAAACGTGAAGTTTATTTATTTATCATAGGAGAAACTTCTCGGTCTGCCAATTGGGAACTAGCCGGCTATGACCGTGAAACAAATCCTTTATTAAAGCAAAGAAATGACATTCTTTTTTTTAGAGATGGAATAACTCAGAGCAATACAACCCATAAAAGCGTTCCTCTTATCTTATCGGCTGTAAATGCAGATAATTACATGGATATATATAAGCAAAAAAGCATCATTACTGCTTTTAAAGAAGCAGGATTCAGAACATTATACATATCCAATCAGGTACCTAACCGGTCTTTAATTGATTATTTTTCAGAGGAAGCTGATCTACGTATTGATTTAAGTCCCATAAATAATGATTTATATAAAGAAAACTTACCTGATGGCAAGGCCCTTCAGATCATAAAGGAACAAATCGAGGCTGATGACAAGAACTTATTTATTGTTTTTCATTCTTATGGATCACACTTTAATTATCAACACAGATACCCGAAAGAGATGGCTTATTTTAAGCCGGACAATGCCAATACAGTCAGTACAAAAACGAAAGATCAGTTGGTAAATGCATACGACAATTCAATACGATATGTGGATTATGTTTTAAATTCGGCAATAGAAATATTGAATGACAGCTCTATATGCAGTGCTATGTTTTATACATCTGATCATGGAGAGGATATCATGGATGACAACCGTAATAAGTTTCTTCATGCTTCACCTATCCCGACTTATTATCAATTACATATTCCATTAGTTATCTGGTTTAACAGTACTTATCTGACAGAAAACCGGGAACATGTTGAAAATGCCCGAAGCAATGTCAACAAGCCTGTATCAACTGCCAACTGTTTTAATACGATTACAGATTTAGCTAACATAGAAACCGATTTAAGTGACCTAAGCTACTCTATTGTGAGTAAAGCTTTTCTAAGCAGAAACCGCAAATATGTAACTGACCATAATGAAGATTTTTATTTCTTCAACATGGGATTAAATGACATTGATCTTAAAATGCTGGATAAAAAGGAAATCTATTACAATAAAAAATTGTATAAGAAACCTATTTATTAAAATTAGATTCAACCCATTCTTACTTATAACACACATTGCTCAATCCATCATGAGTAGTGTCGTAATTTGAAATAAACAAAGCGGCATCCTTTGATTAGATAATAATTATCATACCAAATGATGCCGCCATATATTCATATTTGAGCAATTAATCGAAAAAGTGCAGCCGGATGCCATTTTTCTGTCTTAACAATATGCATTGCAGGTTGAATAGTAAAATATTTATTCATTTGATAACGCCATGTTAGTTCAATATCTAAATCGCTCCGCTCTCTATATTTAGCATAATAGAACTGTGCTCCGCATATATTTTTGTCTTTCTCTCCTAATAATCCACTTATCGTAAGACCTGCACTCATAAAAGTTGAACAATCAACATTTTTGCTAAAAGCATAAGATGCTTCTCCCAGAATTCCTACAGCTAATTTCGAGTCTGAATAAAGCAACTTTTCCAGCACACCCCAAAGAACCAGATCCCGAAAATTATCCTTCTGCTTAAATTGAGCCATCATTCCAATATTAAATTTCCATATTTTATTTTGTAATAAACAATCCTGAAGTAAAAAAAATCCTTCTTTATTAAACACAAAAGGAGATTCATCTTTTAGGAATGCTGCTCCTGCTGTAGCATTATACGCAGATGTTCTTAAACGGATAAAATTAGTAGGATTAGTTTCTATAAACAGAGATAATCCCGAATACGGATAGTTTGCTAAATTATAATTTGCCGATAGTGTTGGATGAATCCCTGCTGAGCTTTGGGTAAAAAGAGATGTATATTCAGTCGTAAAATAATCCTCATTTATATTACGTAAACCAACAAATAATTCACAGCCTTTAAAATAATATGAATATCCTGCCAAAAAAGGGGATAAAAGATAATCTTGTTCTCTAATGTTAGAGAAGCCTTGCAAGTCATCCACTATTGTACCTGCATAGGTTTGGATAGTTGTTATTAAATTAATCTTCAGCTTTCCATAATTTTGCTTATCATTCTTCTTGAATAATATGTCAAAATTTGTCTGAATGAGATTAGCCCAATTACATTTTCTCTCAAAAGCTGTTTCAATTTCTGTAGTGTATATCAATTCGGTGTTCACCTGATTTTGAGCACTCAGATGAAATCCCGAATTGATATACAAAATAACAACGCTAATAATACTTCGTATAAACAAATTCATAGGTTGTTCATATTTTGATATAATCACTTTACAACCAACGTGTAAACCGCTTAATATACCATTGTTTTATTAATTGTGTTACAACACAATAGCCTAAAAGAGTAGCTATTAACCAAGGGAAATAACTCCATGGTAATGGAACTAATCCGATAGATGCTCCAAAGGATGTAAATGGAATCATTATTCCGATAGCACAAATCGTAAACGTCAATAATAATACAGGCAATGAAGCATTACTTTGCAAGAATGGAATCTTACGCGTACGAATCATATGTACAATAAGCGTTTGCGATAAAAGTCCTTCGACAAACCATCCGGTTTGGAATAAAGATTGCATCTCAGGAGTCTTACAAGAAAAAACATACCACATAAGCAGATACGTAGTAATATCAAATATAGAGCTAATCGGACCAATATAGATCATAAAACGACTCAGATCCGAAGCATCCCATTTACGTGGTTTTGTCAAATATTCCGGATCCATCTTATCAAAAGGAATCGTCGTCTGAGATATATCATATAATAGATTCTGCACTAACAGATGAATCGGTAACATCGGAAGAAACGGAAGAAAAGCACTGGCTGCCATTACGCTAAACATATTCCCGAAGTTGGAGCTTGCTGTCATCTTGATATACTTCATTATATTACCAAATGTACGCCGTCCTTCAATCACCCCTTGCTCAAGAACCATTAAATCTTTATCTAGCAAAATAATATCAGCACTTTCTTTTGCTATATCAACGGCTGTATCAACAGATATACCAATATCGGATTGCCGTAATGCTGAAGCATCATTAATCCCATCACCCAAGAAACCAACCGTATTACCCATTCGTTGCAGCAAAGCTATAATACGTGTTTTCTGAAGAGGAGTTAATTTGGCAAAAACCTGTGTTTCAATTAATCTAGCTTCAAGTTCGTCATCAGACATTGCTTCTATCTCATTTCCTGTAAGTGTTAATGCCGTATTTACACCTACCTGTCTGCATATTGTTTTAACTACAGCTGTGTTGTCTCCGGAAAGAACTTTTACCGAAACACCATTTGAATGCAGTGAGTTTATAGCATCTCTTGCTGACGATTTAGGAGGATCCAGAAAAGCCAGAAATCCTATCAACACCATCTCACATTCATCATCTATACAAAATTCACTTTCTTTTTCAGGATAAGTCTTTTGAGCAATAGCCAATACTCTTAAACCCTCTTTATTCATTTGGTCTGTAAGTTGAATTGCATGATTCAACATATCTGCTGAAAGAGCTCTCACGTCCCCATCTTTTTCTATAAATGTACAGATGTTTAACATCTCTTCAACAGCACCTTTCGTGATTATTTGTCTTTTACTCTGTTTATCTTCGATAATAACAGACATACGGCGGCGATTAAAATCAAACGGGATCTCATCTATTTTAGTGTAATTTTCACTTAAGTGATCTAGCTCTAATTCTTTGACATGAGCAAGAATGGCCCTATCCATCAAATTTTTCAGACCGGTTTGAAAAAAACTATTAAAATATGCATGGCGCAAAACTCGCTTATCATCCATCTCTCCACTTGCATTAATATACTTTTCCAAAACAACCTGATCGCGGGTCAAAGTTCCTGTCTTGTCCGTACATAATATATTCATTGCTCCGAAGCTCTGTATTGAATTTATATTTTTAACAATACACTTCTTCTTAGACATAACTACCGCTCCCTTTGCCAGATTTGAACTGACAATCATAGGTAGCATTTCAGGCGTTAAACCCACAGCAATTGATATCGCAAATAAGAAAGCTTCGAACCAATCGCCCTTTGTTATTCCATTAACGACAAACACGAATGGAACCATAATAAGCATAAATCGTATCAGGAGTAAACTCACATTATTGATGCCTATATCAAAACTTGTTTGTGCCCGGACTCCGACTAAACTTTTTGCTATACTGCCTAAATAAGTACCTCTTCCTGTTTCAAAGACGATTCCAATACCACACCCACTGATTACATTGGAACCCATGAAGCAAATATTTTCTAATTCAATCACACTCCCCGTTTTATGAGGATGATTAAGCAGTTCTGGTCTTTTTTCTACAGGTTCTGACTCACCTGTCAGCGAAGACTGACTTATGAATAAATCTTTTGATTCAACAATGCGAATATCGGCGGGTATCATATCCCCTGCTGCCAAATATATAATATCCCCTGGCACGAGATCTGAAATATTAATCTCTATTGATTCATTATTACCTCTTCTGTAAACGGTCGCTGTATTTTTCACCATCTTTTGCAGTGCTTCAGATGCTTTTGCAGACTTAAGATCCTGATAAAAGCGTATAATTGCACTCAAAAAGACCATTGTAAAGATAATAATAACACTCATCCATTCCCGCTCTTCAGGTTTAGCCAACCAGACATCGATCACTAAAGAAATTAATGCCAGAACCATTAACACCCCTATAAACGGATTTATAAATGTTTTACAAAAAAGGACAAGGTTATTCTCTTTGTGTTCTTTAGCTATTTCATTATAGCCAAATCTTTCCTGTCGATTCTGAGACTCCTTTTCAGTTAATCCGCTTCTGGTTGTATCCAGGTATGCAAATATAGATTTGAGAGGTTGTGAGGCAACTAAAAAAATCTTCTCAGAATTAAATTTGAATTGATTCTGTTGCTTTGTTTTTCGTACTAATTTCCACATCATTGTACTCGTTTTTATTAATTATCAATTGTGGTAGGATAGTTCCTGTCCGTTAACGGGTACAAAAGTAAAACAGCCTCCTTCCGGAAGCCGTTAGAATTATATTAGATCGATATTAGAAAGTTATTAGAATTTCAGATATGAGGAAACTCGATTGTAAAAACCGTTCCTTCTCCGAGATGGGAATTAACATAAACCTCACCATGATGCAAACGTACAATCTTACGAACCATAGTTAGACCTATACCAGTTCCTTTTGTATAGTAAGCATTTTTACCTCTGAAGAAAGGTTGAAATATATTCTCTATTTCTTCGGAAGAAATTCCGATTCCATCATCTGAAAAACGAATAATCGATTTATTATTAAAATAAGCTATCTGAACTGTGGACAAATGGCTGGCTGAATATTTAACATTATTCTCCATCAGATTCATGAAAGCTACCTTCAAAAGATAATCATTACCTCGAATAATGAGATCACTTTCATCTTCAGATTCCTGTTCGAAAATGAGATCAACTCTTGCATGAGGATTATTTTTTAAGATCAGATCTCTTGCATCTAATAACACCTCATCTAAACGGACATCCGAGAATGATATCTGCTCTGGCTGGTAGCTTGCTTTAGATAAATCTGACAAACCATTTAAAAGATGTGTTATATGTTTTGAATCAGATTGGATTGCGTGAAGAATTTCCACATACTCTTCCATAGAGCGGCTACGAAGTAATGCTACATCAATCTCACCCTGAATGATAGCCAAGGGAGTCCTTATTTCGTGAGAGACATTACTCATAAATAAACGCTGAGAATTGAATGATTCTTCTAGCTTATCAAGCATTTGATTAAAGGATATTGCCAACTCATCAATTTCATCCGGAGGAGACGAAATATAAAGACGTTTATCCAGATTAGAGGCTGTTATATTCTTGATCTCCTCATCCATTTGGATCACAGGGTTCAATGCGCGTTTAGATAAATAGTAACCTATTGCAAAAAGAAGTATCAGACCTATCGAACAAAGAGAAATCAGAATATTCTTAAGCGCGTTTAATTTTGCATATCCATATCCATCATATGCTACAGCAGTGATAACATAAGGTTTATCTTTAAAAAAATACAAGAGCCCCACAACCTGATTATGATCTTGATAAAAATCGACTGTTTTATCTCGTATAATATCCTTTATCATCTCAGGCGTTTCTTTCACTAAATCAATCTGTTTTGCATCATGATACAGTAAATGAAACGATGTGTCATACACAGCAACTTCAACCTCATTAATGAATTCTCTATTATTCATATAAATTGATTGCATTGTCGATGCATCCACTTTTTTTTCCAAAAACAAATTTGCCTTGGTTATTGCTTCACGTTTCAAATCGCGAAAAAACTCTCGCTCTCTATTCTTTTCAGAAAACACATATACCATCAACGCAAAGATTATAAATATTGCTGCTGTTGTAGATGTATATCTAAGCGTTAGTTTCGTTCTGATCTTCATGGCTATCTCTTAAAATAAAGCCCATACCTGTTTTGGTATGAATTAGTTTATGTGTAAAATCCTTATCTATCTTCTTACGTAAATAATTAATATAAACGTCAATAAAATTGGTACCTGTATCAAAATGTGTATTCCATACATTTTCAGCTATCTCATTGCGAGACAAAACCCGCTCTGCATTTTCAGCCATATATACCAATAATTTAAACTCTTTAGGTGTAAGTTTAATAAATACACCATCACGGGAAACTTCTTTGGTCTTCAAATCAATCCGTAAATCAGCATAAGAGACGATATCAGATTGTTCTTTACGAACATGTATTGTATGTCGCTTAAGTAATACCTTTATACGTCCGTCGAGTTCTCTAAAATCAAAAGGCTTTACCATGTAGTCGTCTGCTCCAGCATCAAACCCTTCAAGCTTATCATCTGTTGTACCTAAAGCTGTAAGCATAATAATCGGCACATTGAGATCCTGAGATCTGACCTCTTTACAAAAATCAAACCCACTTCTGCCGGGTAAAATAACATCAGATATAATCAGATCGAACTGAGTAGATCGGAGTAAACGTATTCCCATTTCAGCATCGTATGCAATAGAAACATTATAACCACTCTCCTCAAGTCCTCTTTTTATAAGATTGGCAACACGTTGTTCATCTTCAACAACTAAAATATGTATCATATTTTCAGATCTTTGAATAAACTATTTATTTGGCTTTTAATGTCCGATCCAAATACTGAAGAATTACTTCTCCACGCATTTTTAAAGAATCATTCTGCCCTTGTGATACGACTGCTTTATTCATATCAAAATCATAAATATATTGAGCTGAATCACGCACAACCCCTATACCATTTTTATAAATAAACAGGCCTTCTGAATTGACTCCTGAATCAAACAAATTATTACTTAGAGGAAAATGCGAATCATCAAAATTACCTAATAAAGCGATTAAAGTTTGTGCAATATCCATTTGTGAAGCTAATCGATTATCTACTCCTATCTTATTTAAGGCACCTCCGGTAACAAAAAAAGGAATCCTAAATCGTTGTATATCATATTGCTGCATATTAGAAGGATATAACATACCGTGATCAGCGACGAAACATACCAAAAGATTATTCCATTGCGGTGTTTCTTTAATTTTATCAATAAAAATGCCCAAACAGCTATCTGTATAAGCTATACTGTTTAAAACCTGATCTTGTTTTTTATTATAAGGAACATCGTACGGCGGATGACTGCTTAATGTGAGAAATAATTTAAGATAAGGTTCTCTCGTCTGTTTCTTTATTTGATCAGCCAGCATTTCGAACGTATATTGATCATGTACGCCCCAATTGGCAGTTCGTAACTTTTTGTCAATATTCTCCTGAGAAATGATCTTATCAAATCCCATGGAATTAAAATACATTCGCATATTTGTAAAGTCAATATCGCCTCCATAAAGCATTTCCAGATCATAGCCTGAATTCTTAAATACTTTTGGCCAAGCAGGCAAAGATGCCAATTTTGCCGGATATTTCATCCAACTAGCATTCGGCATAGCAGGCATAGCACTTAATATCGATGTCAATCCTCGATCCGTCCGATAACTATTGGCATAAAAATTAGTAAATAATAAACCATCTTTGACTATCCTGTCAAGTTGAGGAGTTGAAGGATAAATAGAATCCAAACTACCGATCACGGAAGACGCAAAACTTTCTAGAATAACAAAAACAATATTAGGCCTCTCCTTCTTTATAAGAGCAGAATCAATTTGAAAACTTCGTTGTTTTATTTGATTTAATTGTATCTGAAATTCATTTTCCTGAAAATACTCATATTTAAAATCCTGATTTTGATCGAAAATAGAAGAAAACAGACTAAAACAGGGATTCACAGCAGCATGATTAAGAAACATATTATCACTATAAAAGGCACGTCCTACATTCATTGTTGAAGCGGACAACCCTCCTCGGATAGGCAAAAATAAAAATGCGGTGATTAGCATAAATACGAGTGTCATCCATAATTGATTATTCAAGTGCAAGAGCTTACGATACTCAGAAAATACAAGTCTTTCATAAAGCTTGTATAAAAGATACGTTAGACTCAACCAGAAAAATAATCCTACAAAGAACTGCCAAAGTGGAACACTGGCAAATGCATCCTGAGGAGACTGCAAATACAACATTACACTACTATCAATGCGAAACCCCCAATGTTTATACAATTCCATATCTCCTAACACAATCATTGACGTTAGAGCTATAACAAATACATTATAAATACGCCAGAAGTTATAGAATACTTTATTTTGGCAATATAGAGATATTATTAAAAATAAGCATGGAAGTACTGTAAAGTAACCGACAACAGTCAAATCCATGCTGAATCCATGAAAAACTACTCCCCAAAAATCAGAAAATCCCAAATCCTTTCCATGATAAATCAGAAAAGAAATTTTAGAAAAAATGAAAATGGTAATAAAAAAAAGTGTATGTTTGACGAGAAAATAGAAACGTTGTAACATAACAAACGGATATTATCATTATTATTTACTTCCAACAAAGGTAAAATAATTATTGAGAAATGACACACTACTCTCCAATAGCAATTATTTATTCATTTCAATCGTGAATAAATGAATAAACAAATAATATCCATTCAATGTTATATTCGTAAAATATAAATCAAAACATAATATCAAAAAAATATCTTAACTAATGAAGCTCAAAAGTATTTACATTACAGTCTTGACTTTTTGTTATGCTTTTTCTGTATCAGCAGGATCTATTTCTTCTTCTGCTCAAAACAATAATGAGGTAGAAACTTCTCATACAATTGAACAAAAAAGAAATATCAATTTATCTCGTCCACCAGTAATCTGGAGTAGATATTTCTATCCGGAAACGCACTATCCGGAGCTAATCCAACTGATCAATAATATCTCAAATGTTGATAAAAAATTGATTGTATTGTATCAGCTTGAACAAATTAAAGATTTCATTGAAGTCTATAATCTACCTAAAGATCAGTATTATTATATAATGGGTATTATCCATCAACAAGTTGGAGATAATGCTAATTCTAATCTCTATTTTGAAAAAGCTCTGAAAGAAAGTACATCTTTAAAAGAGAAACAACTTGCCGAATTAGAATTAAAACAACAGCGCATTTACGAACTACAGAGTGTAATTCTAAATAAACAAAAACGAAGTAATATTATATTCTTCTTATTTCTTGCACTTTTTACAGCCTATATTGTTTTAAACAGAGATAGTAAAAAACGTCATTTGCTCCGTAAAATTAAAGCAAAAAAAATGGAAGAAGAACAGAATGTTCCTGATGAAGAGAACGAAGAAAAAATCAATGCTACTGTTGATATTATGAGGCAACAGAAAAGAACTTATTTAACTCCGGAAGAGCTATCCTCTCTGGGATTTGATTCTGAAAATGATTTTGAAGCTACGTTTCAGCTTGTAAAAGGAATGTCTCCGACTGAATTCTTAGACAAATATAAATAATTGATTTCCTTCAATCTAAAACTTATGACTATGGAAGAAAATTTAAATCCAGACAATCAAACAAAGCGAAATAATACTCCTTTAATTGATGATCAAAGTCAACCAGTAATATCAGTAGGCGATTGGCTTATTACAGTGATCCTTTTAGCCATTCCATTAGTTAATTTCATTATGCTTTTGGTTTGGGCTTTTGGTGGCGGAACAAATCCAAATAAAGCAAACTTTGCTAAAGCAACATTAGTTTTATATTTGATTATGCTTGTGCTTTCGGTATTTTTTGCTTCTACTATTTTGGGAATGTTTATAAACATGTATAAATGATTTTGCTTCACTGATAAACTTATTATAGAGTAAATTGTTTTTAGAGGTAAACAATTCATTAATCTTTATTTTTATGAGCGACAAGCACAATCATCATTCGAATAACAAGCCTTTTTTTTCAAGAACCTGGGTTATGATTTTAATGGCTTTGATTTTCATTATCTTGCTATTGTACTTTATGTTTACACAAGATATTATTGATATATTTTCAGGTGTAGCAAATGAATAAAAAAAGGAGATCTGTTGATCTCCTTTTTTTATTCATTTGCATGCTTTATAAGCTTTTATCACCGCTGAAACAAACCCTTGATGATCAAGCTCATTTATTCCTTTAATTGTTATCCCTCCCGGTGTCGTAACTTTATCAATTGCCGCACTTGGATGTTCTTGTGTTTTTTCGAGGTAATCTAATGCCCCTCGCATAGTCTGTATGGCAATTTGCTTTGATGCCGAAGCTGAAAAACCCATTTCGACCCCAGCTTCCATTACAGACCGAATATATTTAAATCCGAAAGCAATACCGCAAGAACCAAGAGCTGTAGCTGTCTCCATTTCAGTTTCCGTAATCAGTGCTGTTTTACCAAACTCATCAAAAACAGACATTACTTTTTCTGTTTGTTCAATTGTTCCATTTTGAGTAGCTATAAAAGTCATACTTTCTTTTACCTCAATGGCAACATTTGGTATTACACGGTAAATTGGTGGACAGATTCCATTTTCAGATAAACATTTTGCTAACGTATCCAAGCTTATACCAGCTGCTATAGATACAAATATTTGCTTACTTCGATTTATTGAATATTTGAATTGAGAAATTATATCTTCTACTAACCATGGCTTTACACAAATAATAACCATGTTCGCTCCATCTACAGCCTCTTGATTACTAGAAGTATATTTAATATTAGGAGCAATAAGTTTCAAATGTTCCAGAATTTTAGCAGAAGGATCAGATGCTGTAATATCACGTGGATTTATCAATTCACCTTGATTCAGAGCTTTTAATATAGCTCCTCCCATATTTCCGACACCGATAATTGCGATTTTCATAGTCTTTATTATTTTATTATATAATTAAACGCGTCAAAATTACAAAAAGTTTATTCACCATACCTTGTATTGGCAAGGTAATAAAAAAGCGAGATTCAATTTAAATAAATTGAATCTCGCTTCATTTATAAAAGAGTTAAACTAAAGTGTTTCTAAAACACTTTCAAACGCAGTTAAAAATTGATCTGCTTGAACCTTACTTAGACTCAATGGAGGAAGCAGACGAATAATGTGTGTTCCGGTAGCACCGGTAAAGATCTGATGGTTAAAAAGAAGTTTAGTGCGTATATCTTTAACTGGTTTATCAAACTCCAGGCCTATCATTAAGCCCTCACCTCTTACCTCTTTAATTCCTTTCAATGTTTTCAATTGATCCATTAAATATTGACCAACTGATTGTGCATTCTCAATTAATTTCTCATCTTTAATGACATCTAATACGGCTAAAGCTGCACTACAAGCCAAATGGTTTCCACCAAACGTTGTCCCTAGCATCCCATACACCGGCTCAAATTTAGGGCTGATCAAAACCCCACCGATCGGAAATCCATTCCCCATCCCTTTTGCCATTGTAATAAGATCTGCTTTAACGTCTGTATATTGATGAGCAAAGAACTTACCACTACGGCCATATCCGGACTGTATTTCATCTAATATTAAGACAGTCTCAGTCTCCGTACATTTTTCTCGAATCAAATTCAGGAATTTCTCAGAAGGAATACGAATACCCCCTATTCCTTGAATTCCTTCAATTATAACGGCACAATACTCTTTCGTTTCAATAGCATTAAGAAAAGCAGCTTCGTCTTCCCAAGGGACAAATGCTACATCTAAACCTTCATTTACCGGAGCTACAATTTTAGGATTATCTGTAACTTTAACGGCTGCTGAAGTTCGTCCATGAAAACTTTTATCAAAAGCTATTACCTTCTTTCTACCATTATAAAAAGAAGCTAACTTCAAAGCATTCTCATTTGCTTCAGCTCCTGAATTTACTAGAAATAAAGCATAATCAGGATAACCCGATATAGACGCTAACGACTCCGCTAATTCAACCTGTAGCTTATTGACAACCGAATTTGAATAAAAACCTATTTTATTCAATTGCTCTGAAATCTTATTTATATAATGAGGATGCGTATGACCTATTGATATTACTGCATGACCTCCATATAAATCTAAATACTTATTACCCTTATCATCATAAGTATGACAACCTTGTCCGGCAATTATATTAATATCAAATAAAGGATAAACATCAAATAACTTCATTTGTATATGTTTTAATTAGAAGGCCGATGGTTTTAAATGTAAACCTACTTTTTCCTGCAAACCAAAAAGTAAGTTCATATTATGAACAGCTTGCCCTGAAGCTCCTTTCAGCAGATTATCAATCGCAGAGAGGATTAGCAGCTTATTACCATGTTTTTCTAAATGAATAATACATTTATTTGTATTTACAACTTGTTTCAAGTCTATATTCTCTTTTGAAATGAAAGTAAATGAGTGATCATCGTAATAATCCTCATACAATCTCTCTATCTCCGGCAAATCTAATGAGCAATCAATATAGATTGAAGCAAAAATGCCACGTGCAAAATTACCTCTTACTGGAATAAAATTAATCGGAGAATTAAAGCTTGTCTGAAGAGATTTTAAGGATTGGTGTATTTCTGCCAAATGTTGATGTGTAAATGGCTTATAAACCGAAACATTATCTGTTCTCCAGCTAAAATGAGAAGTAGCACTCAGACCTTGTCCGGCACCTGTAGATCCTGTAATAGCCGTAATGTGAATCTCACTATTCAAGAGTAAATTCTTAGCCAAAGGCAATAGTGCCAATTGAATTGCTGTTGCAAAACAACCTGGATTTGCAACATATTTCCCTCGATTCAGATACTTACGATTTAACTCAGGCAATCCATAAACGAATTCATTTCCATCCTCTTCCAAACGAAAATCATTAGAAAGATCAATAATCTTAAGATCCGATGGTAATGTATTTGATTGCATAAACTTTCGAGATTCACCATGAGGTGTACAAAAAAACAACAAATCAATACTGGTCAGATCATAAGATGAACAAAATTCCATTTCAGTTTCACCCATTAAGCCGGAATGGACCTGATATATTTTTTTTCCTGCATTACTTGTACTGTGAATAAACACAATTTCTGCATCAGGATGATTAATCAAAAGTCTGATTAGTTCGCCAGCCGTATAACCAGCTCCTCCTATAATTCCTACTTTAATCATTTGTATTTATTTTTATCGGGAACACTCGCATTAGATTATTCCCGATAGTATAATTGAAATTTACTTCTTATTTTTTTCAGATACGAATTGATGAATTTTCAACGGGGTACTCATCATTTTAATAAAGCCCTTGGCATCATCAGCAGTCCATGCTTTATTAACCTCACCATACTCCCCGAAATCAGATTTCATCAAGTCATAAGGAGATTCAACGCCAACAAGCACATAACGATATGGATGAAGTTCTACTATAACCTCTCCTGTAACATGATCCTGAGAGCTTAACAAAAATGCCTCCATATCACGCATGACAGGCTCAAGATATTGCGCTTCGTGTAAAAACATACCATACCAGGTAGATATTTGATCTTTCCAGTATTGTTGCCATTTAGACAATGTATGTTTCTCAAGCATTTTATGAGCATTAATAATCAATAAAGGCGCCGCTGCTTCAAATCCCACACGACCTTTAATACCTATAATTGTATCTCCAATATGCATATCACGACCAATTGCAAATTTAGACGCGATCTTTTCGATTTCTTGTATTGCTTTTACTTTATCCTTATAGTGAACGCCATTAATACTAACAACCTCACCCTCTTCGAACCCTAAACGAATTGTTTCTGGATTTTCAGCGACCATTTGTGACGGATAAGCTTCCTCAGGTAGTGTCTGATCAGATTTAAGAGTTTCTTTTCCACCAATACTTGTTCCCCACAATCCTTTATTAATAGAATAATCCATTTTTGTAAAATCAGCTACATATCCATGCTCTTTCAAATAGTTGATTTCATATTCACGTGTTAATATCATATCACGTGTTGGAGTTATAATTTCAATTTCAGGAGCTAAAACCTGAAATGTCAGATCGAAACGCACTTGATCATTTCCGGCACCCGTACTACCATGAGCTACGTATTTTGCTCCAATTTCTTTAGCATATTCAATAATACCAATTGCTTGAAAAATACGCTCTGAACTTACTGATATCGGATATGTTCCATTACGCAAAACATTACCAAAAATCATATAGCGGATACTTTTCTCATAGTATTCTTGAGTAACATCAATTGTTACATGTTTTACAGCTCCTAGTTTATACGCTTTTTCTTCGATCGATTTTAATTCTTCTTCATTAAATCCACCTGTATTAGCTATGGCTGTATAAACGTCAAAACCTTTTTCTATAGCTAAATATTTTAAGCAAAAGGAAGTATCTAAACCTCCACTGAATGCCAGAACAACTTTTGGTTTCATAATAACAAATATTTTTTCAAGCCTCCGAAAAGACTTGGTGTGTATTCAATAGTAAAAATTCAAATTAGACTAACTCAATCGCGTGACTTACACCTTCCATCACATCTTTTCTTTTTTGTTCAAGCGGATCGAAAAGCATACCTGTACACATACAAAATCTCCGGTTAGCTCTTTGCAGAATATCATAGTTTACACAACTCTCACATCCTTTCCAAAAAGCCTCATCATCTGTCAGTTCTGCAAATGTAACAGCTCTATATCCCAATTCTGCATTAATTTTCATTACCGCAGCTCCTGTAGTAAGACCAAAAATCTTTGCATTCGGGAACATCTCGCGTGAAAGCATAAAGGCTCTCTTTTTAATCGCTTTTGCAAGTCCCATACCTCGGAATTTATCTACAACGATCAACCCTGAGTTAGCCACAAAAGATTTATTCCCCCAGCTTTCGATGTAACAAAATCCAGCAAATTCATTCTCTTCAGTAAGCGCAATAATAGCTTTACCTTCTTCCATTTTCTTAGAAACATATTCATTGCTTCTACGTGCAATACCTGTTCCTCTTACTTTTGCGGCCTTCTCTATTGTATCAAGTATGATATCAACATAAGCAATATGTTCAGAGGTCGCTACGACTACCTTTATTTTAGGATTCATCTCTTATTAAATCAAACGATTTTTATATTAGGTATAATAATAGACAATGTTTCTATAATACGGCTTCTTGTTACCCCTTCTTTCGGAATCAACAAGATTGTATCATCACCTGCAATTGTTCCGATTATTTCTTCAGGAGCACCAGAGTCAATATCTGAAGCAATACCTCCGGCATAGCCCGGCTTTGTCTTCAATACAGCAAGACTACCAGAAAACTCAATCGTTATTTCAGTAGCTACAGTTGATTTATTCTCTTTTAAGATATAAGTATCTCGCGAAGAAACAAAAGGCAACGTATAAATATACCCACCTTGATCATTCGGCACTTTTGCGATTTTCATTTGCTTCAAATCACGGGATAAAGTAGCTTGTGTCAAAGTGAAACCTCGTTCATTCAAATGAGTTAAAATTTCATCCTGACTACTTACTTTACTATGTGATATAATATCTTTAATTGCTTCTAATCTTTGATTCTTCATATATATTGCATATTTATACTTTCATGGTGCAAATTTATACTTTTATTTGAATAAACAAAGCATAACACTATAACTTTTTTCATTTTTCATTGTTTTCACATTATATAAGCAAATAGATTACATTTGTACCCGAATCATTAATACTATATCAATGGACAATAATAAAAAGAAATGGTTTGAAGGATTTGATGATAGACTTTTCAGAATCGGTATGTTTATTGTGGCTATAGGATTGATCCTTTATGTATTTCCCCGTGAAGGCAAATTCAGATATGATTTTGCCGAAGGAAAGCCATGGCATTATGGGCTACTTACAGCCTCATATGATTTTCCTATTTTCAAAACTGACGAACAAATAAAAAAAGAACAAGATAGTATATTAAAATACTTTCAACCCTATTTCACATTCAATGATACTATCGAAAGTGCTCAACTTATTAAATTAAAAAACGATTATAATACCATCATGCATATGAAGGCTAGCGCTGCGTATTATAATTATTTACGTAGTGAGTTAACTTCAATTTATCAAATAGGGATAGTTACAAGCAAAACAAAAGAAACCTATCTAAAAGATGGTGTATCATCTTTTATGATAATCAAAGGCTCACGAGGATACCCTATCGCTATAGACAAAGTATATTCTGTACGTGAAGCTTATGAAAAGATCATCCGTAATGCCCCTGACAATCTAAATAAAAACATATTACAATCTTTCGATTTAACAAACTATCTATCTCAGAATCTTGAATATGATGCTAAAAAATCTGAACAATCCCGTAATGATTTATTAGCACGTATTTCTGTTGCTGTAGGAATGGTTCAAGCTGATGAACGAATCATTGATCGTGGTGAAATTGTTACGCCTAAGACCTACGCTATTCTTTACTCTCTAAAAAAAGTTTCTGAACAAAGAAGCGGCAGCATTGACAGACAGATATGGGCTTTGACCGGCGAAGTTCTTTTAGTTATAGGACTTTTCTTAAATATGTTTCTTTATTTGCGGCTATTCAGATACGCAGCATTTAAGAAGAAGAAGATGGTACTATTTATTCTTATTATGATTGTTTCTATGGTATTAGTTACAGCTTCTGTATCGAAACTTCGTCTATTCAGTATCTATTTTGTACCTTTTGCAATTGTTCCTCTTGTTGTACGTACGTTTTTCGATTCACGTACAGCCTTATTCACGCACATCATTACTATTTTGATTTGCTCTTTCATGGCTCCATTCCCATTTGAGTTTCTTTTTCTGCAGCTTACTGTCGGAATGACTGCTATATATTCCTTGAGAGATCTGACGGAAAGATCGCAATTAGTCAGAAGCGCAGGACTTATTTTCTTGACTTACTGTCTTTTTTATACTGCATACACATTACATCAGGACGGAGAGTGGAGCCGCTTAAACTGGCGCATATTTCTCGCTTTTTTCATAAATAGCGCAACCTTGCTCTTTACATATTTATTAATATACATATTCGAAAAGACTTTCGGTTTCGTATCCAATGTCACTTTAGTTGAACTTTCCAACATTAACTTACCAATATTACGAGAGTTTTCAGAAGTTTGTCCGGGGACATTCCAGCATTCTTTACAAGTATCAAATTTAGCTGCAGAGGCAGCTTTACGCATCAATGCAAATGCAGCACTAGTCCGTACTGGAGCCTTATATCACGATATTGGAAAAATGGAAAATCCCGTTTTCTTTACAGAAAATCAGACAGGAGTCAACCCTCATGATAAATTAGATTACGCAGTTAGTGCTCAAATTGTAATAGATCATGTGAATAATGGTATCCGTATTGCAAAGAAGATCGGATTACCAGAACCAATTATTGACTTTATCCGAACCCATCATGGTGATAGTAAGGCTAAATATTTTTATTATTCTTTCATCAATAAATATCCTGATAAACAAATTGATGACAGTAAGTTTAGTTATCCCGGACCAAAACCTTTTTCCAAAGAGTTGGCGTTAATGATGATGGCTGATTCTGTAGAAGCTGCTTCCCGTAGTCTAAAAGAATATACGGAGGTTAGTATTAGTGAACTGGTAGAAAGGATTATTGACACACAAATTGCTGAGGGTATGTTTAAAGATGCTGCAATTACATTCCAGCATGTAGAAATCGTAAAAAGATGTTTTATCGAAAAACTTAAAATCATCTATCATACTCGAATCAGTTATCCCGTTCTCATAAAACAAGACGAAGAGAAAAAATAAATAAAATGCAGCTTATATTTATATGATCGCATCTTTAGAATAAAATAAAAACTTAATTCAATATGAGAAAAATACTATTAGCTACTTTATTTGTTACTTCTTTAGGTTTTATAAGTTGTAGTAGCACCCAGAAAGCTACGCTAAATAAGGCAATAAATGTAACGGAATTAAATGGAGCATGGAATGTAATTGAGTTGAATGGGAAAGATATTATTATTTCAGAAAACTCGCCATACTTGGAATTGAATTTTAGTAGCAAGCGTCTGCATGGTAAAGGAGTATGCAATACTACCAATGGAAACTTTGTGTTATCTGAAACCAATCCTTCCGCCATTCGTTTCCCGTCTGTTATGACAACACGTATGGCTTGTCCCGGCATGCAACTAGAAATGGAGTACCTGAAAGCATTAAAGGAAGTTGAAAGTGTCATTAAGATCAACAAAAACAAATATGCCTTTTTAGATAGCCATGGGTGTAAGTTATTTATTGTATCTCCCCGATAAAATAAAAAACAGAGATTAATCAACTGGGTTGATTAATCTCTGTCACTTTAAATACAAATTCTTTTTATACTCTCTCGGCGATATACCATGTACATTACTAAATGAGCGAGAAAAAGATGTCGGAGAACTAAACCCGGTAAGAAAAGCTATTTCTTTTAGGGAGTATTGCTGTTTTTCCATTAAAACAATAGCTTCTTTAATCCTATACTCCTGAACATAAGACATAAACGTTTGTCGTCTATATTTATTAATTGCTCCGGAGATATCTTGTTTTGTGTATTTATCTTCCATTAAATTAACTAGATCAACAATCATAAAGGTAGAAGAAATAAACGGTTTTTCGACAGTCATACACCTATCGACATCCTCTATAATATTCTCCAATAAGCATTTATTCTCACATCCTTGCAAACGACATCCTGCATCATAAATACAAAACCCTTTTCGCCAATCCCATTTAACACGTATCATTATATTAACAGGCATTAATAAAGTGTATTTAAATATTGCTCTTTCCAATATTACAAACCAAACACCAATTGCGACAATAAACCACGCTATCAATGAAAAAGTATTTAAGAGTAAAGCTCTTACAGCAAACATAATTAATGTCATAAAAACGATTAATATCGAACTTCTTAGCCAGCTTAAAGGGTTTTCTTTCTTTTCCGAAATCGAAAATTTATTTATTGTTCGATAAATACGCACTAAAAGATATAAGGAAAAGATATTAATAATAATAACATAACCAAACAACAAAATACGTATCACTGTATCAAGCGACATATACGAAAATAATTTCTCTACATTCGGTATATCTGGAGGAATATAATTACCATACTCCTGAATAAAGAACCACAATGCGACTATAATTAAATATGGCAAAAAAAGAAGACTTAGTCTCTTATAACAAATACGTTCTTTAAAAATCGTTTTGAATATATAAATCAATAGTAGAATATTTGCAACTGGAGATATCAGTAATATCGCAGGATTTAAGACCCCCCTGCTATGATATAAAGAAGAGGCTGACATTGTTAATAAAACTGCAAATGAACGTATAAGAACAATTCTTGCCAATACTTTCTGTTCGTAGTCATAAGTAGTTCTATAACGCAGTATAACATAGCCTAAAACCAGAAAAAAGAAAAATGATATTTGAATAATAAGTAAATACATAATTCTATGAAATTCGTAATTTGGATTTATACTCTGAAGGGGTAATACCCATTACAGATGAAAAAGATCGGGAGAAAGCAGCCTGCGAGCTAAAGCCGGTTTTGAATGCTATTTCTTTTAAGCTTAAATTATCAATTGAGGTAATTAAAATTTCTGCTTTTTGAATACGTAATCGTTGAATATATGACTGAATGCACATATTTTCTCTATGCAAAATTAACTCAGATAAAAATCGTTTATCATATTTTCTTTCAAAGAGATTATACATAACATCCAAATTAAAATCTGGATGTAAAAAGATCTCACAGGCCTCGAATTCATCCAATAATGAATAATATTTTTTATAATCAGTCATTGAAACTGTTGTCGCATCATGAGAACTTCCAAGCTCAACCATTTGCCAGACAAGACCTTTATTTCGGTTAACCCCTATAAACAGAAGACTTCTTTCTTTACTACCACCTTTAAATAAGTTTTGATTAATTAAAAGCATTAAGATTATTAGAACTAAAATCTGAACAATCAATTGAATCCATCCTATTTTATCTAGTATATATACAGGATAACACAATGACAGTGATATGAGCACCACTGTATTTAGTTCCATCCACTTATAATTAAGCATTTCAACTTTATCGATATTCTGACTTATAAGCTTCTTCTGTGATGAAATTAATATCAGCATCATTGAAATTAATATTACAAAAAATAATATAGTAACGACGATCAGAAGTATTGTGGCTATTTTATACAAATTTGCAGTCATCTCACTTTTAATTGCATTATTAAAGATGCAAATCAAAAAATAAATAACAAGCATAGTATAATTGATCCAATTGATTTTTTGTTTTCGGGAAACAGAGAGCAAATCTGTAACACCGACAATCAAATAATAATCAATTAATTTATTAATAAATACAAGGCTTCCTGATACTTTTATGGGATACCATAGATAAGATGTACTAAAAAAAGGCAGATTAAATATTATTCCCAGGAAATCTAACAGAGCTGTTGCAAATAATAATTGGGCAAAAGCTCTTTCTTCAATCGCTTTAGTGGAATATTTAGTCACACAATAATATCCTGTTATCAAGACGATAAAAGTAATAGCACTTACTGTAAATTTTAAACCTAATAATAATTGCCCCATTGAATTTTAATGAGTTTGCATGATTTAGTTACTGAATAAATAGAATGCTAAATTAAGCTTTTTAATTGGATTATTTTAAAACAAAAGTCCAAAAGATTATATCCTTTGGACTTAAAATAAAACATTTATCATATTGAACAAATTTGTAATGTAAGTTACTGTGAGAATTATATTTTCCCTTATACATAATTCTTCTTTTTATTCCGAACTGTTTTTCATCTTTTACTTATGCAAAATACGTTTATTGCCATGTAAAGAACAAACATTATCATCCTGAATACTTGATATATCTAAAATAAAAACTTTACATCAATCATATATAACTATAATACAACAATATACATTCAAAAGAACAAAGTATTAAAACACAAGTATAATATATAGTGCATACCAGAATGGCAAGATTTTTCATCATATAACAATGGCCTTAATAGCGAAGAGACATAAAATTAACACAAATACAAAGCAACTCTTTTATAATCACAATAAATAGAAAAGATAACGTTAGTCTTTAAATAAAAAAAGACTACCCCCTATGAGATAGTCTTTTTTTAGATATACAAAAAAATCAAGCGATACCTGCAAAGCCCATGAATGCCAGTGCTAGCAAACCTGCAGTAAGCAAAGCAATAGGAGTACCTTCCATAGCTTTAGGCAATTTAGTAAGACTCAGCTGCTCGCGGATACCTGCAAACAGAACCATTGCTAATGCGAAGCCAATAGCTGTAGAAATCGCATAGATCACAGAACTTAATAATGACAAATCTTTTTGATGAACTATGATTGCAACACCTAATATCGCACAGTTAGTTGTAATTAACGGTAAAAATACCCCTAAAGCCTGATACAATGGTGGAGAAACTTTTTTCAAAATAATCTCGACCATCTGAACCAATGATGCAATAACCAGGATAAACGTAATTGTTTGCATGAATGATAATCCGAATGGTTCAAGAAGATATTTCTGCATTAAAAACGTTACTATCGTTGCAATCGTCATAACGAATGCCACTGCAGCACCCATACCCAAAGCCGTATCTACCTTCTTCGAAACGCCTAGAAAAGGGCAGATTCCTAAAAACTGCGACAGAATTACATTATTTACGAATACTGCGGCGATAAAAATCATTATATATTCCATAACTATTAATTCTTAGCTTTTAATTTATTGATTACAGCGATCAGGTAACCTAGTGCAATAAAAGCACCCGGTGCTAACACAAAAACAAGAGCTCCATAAGATTCCGGATAAATAGCAATATCAAAGATACGTCCCGTTCCCAAGAATTCGCGGACACCTCCTAATATTGTCAATGCCAATGCAAAGCCTAACCCCATTCCTAAACCATCAAAAATAGAATCTACCGGTGAGTTTTTAGCAGCAAATGATTCTGCTCTACCTAAAACCACACAGTTTACTACGATCAAAGGAATAAACAGACCTAAACTATCATACAATGAAGGCAAATATGCTTGCATACAAAATTGTACGATGGTCACGAAGGTTGCGATAATAACGATAAATGCCGGAATACGGACTTTATCAGGGATTAAATTTTTCACAAGAGAAACTACAAAATTCGAACACATCAGTACAAATGCTGTAGCCAACCCCATACCTAATCCGTTAATTGCCGAAGAGGTTGTTCCCAAAGTCGGACACATGCCTAAAAGCAATACGAATACCGGATTTTCTTTAACTAATCCGTTTGTTAATATTTTAATCTTACTCATACTCTTATTGATTTAGTTGGTCCTTAACTGCATCATACCCTCTTTGAACTGCATCTAAAAAAGCACGTGAACTAATTGTTGCAGCTGTAATTGCATCAACCTCTCCTCCGTCTTTACTAACTGTCAGCTTATTTACTGCCGGATTTTTACCAATTATACTTTGAGATGGTTTATCTGTATTACTAAACCATTCTTGCATTTTTGAGCCTAATCCCGGAGTTTCGGCATGCTGTAATACCGCATAATTATTAATTGATCCGTCCGCATTAAACCCTACCATTAATTTAACATATCCGCTAAATCCTTTCATTGTATAGGTTTCGACAGCTGCTCCTACAAATTTCCCATCTTCTTTAGCCGGATAAATTGTAATAATTGAACCATCTGGTAATTTTGACTCAATTTTATCAGTCATCGGATCATTATTAAATGGAGGACATACCGCTTTAATCGCATTAATCTGCTTTGCAAGATTAGATTGATTAATGGGTTCTTTGGTTAATTCATAAACTCCAGCTAAAGCTGCAGCTGCAATACAAGTGATGGCCGTCAACACCAACACCATATTCTTGAATGATGATTCTAACTTAGCCATTTTTCTTAACCTCCCCGAAACGTTTTGGTTTACAATATGTATTAATTAAAGGTGTAGCTGCATTCATCAATAGAATAGCAAAAGACACTCCTTCCGGATATGCTCCGAACTTACGGATAATAATAGTGATCGCTCCGATCATAAAACCATAAATAAGCATTCCTTTATGAGACATAGGAGAAGTGACATAATCTGTAGCCATAAAAATAGCACCTAACATTAGACCACCTGTTGCTAATTGCACCAGAGGGTTAAGACCAGTTACAAGAGACAATACCACAACACCTGCAAATATAGATACCGGAACATGCCATGTAATAATTTTTTTCCACAACATATAAAACAATCCCAATAAAAGAGCTATTACACTGATCTCTCCCATAGAACCCGAAATCATACCTGTAATTGCATCCCATAAGTTTACCTGATCTGAAGCACCAAATTTAATCAGAGACAAAGGCGTTGCTCCAGTTTCGACATCTAATGAAGTAAAACGGTTCGTTGCATCTGCGATAGGCCAGGTTGTCATCTGCACAGGAAATGAAATTAAAAGAAACACACGCCCTACTAAAGCTGGATTCAATATATTATTACCTAAACCACCAAAAGACATTTTACCTACACCTATTGCTACAAGAGCACCAATTACAACGATCCATAATGGTATATTCGAAGGCAAGTTAAATGCAAGCAAAACACCTGTCAATGCTGCAGAACCATCACATAAGGTTTTACTGCCTTTTATCATATATTTTTGAATTGCAAATTCAAAAAACATACACGCCACAACCGACGTTAATGTCACAATTAAAGCCCCTAACCCAAAAGCATAAAGTGAAACTAATAAAGCGGGTATAAGCGCAATCAACACACCATACATATTCTTCGATATCGAATCGCCGCCATGCACATGTGGTGAAGGTGAAACAACTAATTTATTTTCCATTTTTTAGTTTTGATTTTTAGCACAAGTATTCATCGTATACTTAGCCTGTTATTTTCTACTTCTGATTATAGCTCCTACTTTAGACTTACTTATACGTATATAGTCGAGTAGTGGGCGACTTGAAGGACACGTAAAGGAACAACATCCACATTCAATACAATCCATTACACGCTCTCTTTCCGAACGA
The DNA here is from genome assembly GCA_051650425.1 of Bacteroidales bacterium. Classification (GTDB taxonomy): domain Bacteria; phylum Bacteroidota; class Bacteroidia; order Bacteroidales; family UBA7332; genus UBA7332. The sequence continues at coordinate 3,177 of JBOFIZ010000016.1, read as the reverse complement.
TCCCAAATCTCACGTTCACCGACACTCATAAGCAAGTAAGGCTCTAATCCCATCGGACAGACATTCACACATTTTGCACAACGAATACAATTTTGCATTTTCTGTCTTTGTGATTCCAATGTTGGCATTATCAAAACACCTGAACATCCTTTTGTAACGGGTACTTCAATATTCGTTAATGCTTTACCCATCATCGGACCACCAGAGATTACTTTACCCGTATCTGCAGGTAACCCTCCGGCAGCATCAATCAGCATAGATATTGGTGTTCCTATCCGTGCAAGATAATTTGATGGTTTTGCTACAGACTTACCGGTAACAGTAACGACTCTTTCAATAAGTGGTTTATTTTTTTGCACTGCCTCATAAACAGCAAAGGCTGTTCCGACATTCTGAACAACAGCTCCGACAGCAATCGGAAGAGCTCCACTCGGAACCTGACGTCCCATTACCGCATCGATCAATTGTTTTTCTCCTCCTTGTGGATATTGGACTTTAAGCGGCTGCACTGAAATACCTTTGTATGACCGGCACTTTTCAGTCATTAATTTAATAGCATCAGGCTTATTATTCTCTATCCCGATAATTGCTTTATCCACTTTAATAGCCTTCATCAAAATCGAAATACCAACAAGAATCTCATCTGTTTTTTCCAGCATCAATTCATGATCCGATGTCAAATAAGGCTCACATTCAACCGCATTAATCAAAAGCATCTCAGCTTTAGAACCCGGAGGAGGAGACAACTTAACCTGTGTCGGAAATGTAGCACCACCTAATCCTACAATTCCGGCTTCAGCTACTTTTTTAATAATATCTTCTGGTGTTAACTGACTTTCTTTAATCAATGTCTCAGATCTGTCTATAGAGTCTTCCCACACCTCTTCCTCGTTTACATCAATAAAGACAGCAGGTCTTCTATAACCTGATGCATCTACTATTTCATCAATTTTAGATACTTTTCCCGAAACTGATGAATGAATATTTGATGAAACAAATCCGCCGGCTTTTGCTATCAAAGTTCCCACTTTTACCTCATCACCTTTTGCTACACAGGCTACAGAAGGAGCTCCTAAATTTTGAGATAACGGAATCGCTACCTGTTTAGGAAGACCGATAACTTCGATGCGCTTACCTGCAGACAATTTATTTTCCGGAGGATGAACACCTCCAATGCGAAATGTTTTTAACATATCTTCTCGTATCTTACAGTGCTATAAGTGCACTTATTATATTTAAATCTTTAATTCTCTTTTGTTTCTATTACTGGTTCTTCTTTCTTTTTAGGAGGAAAGTTTAGTTCCTGAATAGCATGTGTCGGACAAACATCTACACATTTCCGACACAACTTACATTTATTATAGTCAATATATGCTAGATTATTACTTATTGTAATTGCTTCAAAAGGACAAGTTTTCACACATTTAGAGCAACCAATACAAGCAACGCTACATGCTTTTTTGGCAATAGCTCCTTTATCTTTATTTACACAACTAACAAAAACACGACGTGACTTAGGCCCTTTTTTACGAAGTTCGATAATCAGTTTCGGACAGGCTTTTACACAAGCTCCGCAAGCAGTACATTTTTCCTCATCTACTTCCGGCAATTGTGTTTCAGGATTGATATGGATGGCATCAAAAGGACAAACATTCACACAATCACCCAAACCATGACATCCGAACGAACATCCGGTTTCGCCTCCATAAAGAGATGACGCAACAGCACAACTCGTCGCCCCGTCATAATTATTCAGACGGGGTCTGTTCTCGCATGTTCCATTGCAACGAACTACTGCGATCATTGGAGCTGCAGCTACGGCTTCCCTACCCAAAATAGCAGCAACTTTACCCATCACATCGGCTCCTCCTACAGGACATAATAATCCCTCCAGGCTATCAGCCTTCACACAAGCTTCAGCAAACCCCTTACAACCAGGAAAACCACATCCCCCACAATTTGCTGCGGGTAGGACCTCTTCCACCTGACCGATCCGGGGATCTTCGTAAACCTTGAACTTCTGAGCAACAAGGAACAAGATAATTGCACCAATAGCTCCCACTGCCCCCAATAAAAGAACAGCAATCAAAATCAAACTCATAGTTAATTATATTAAGTTACTTATTTACATCAAGTTTGAGTACTTGAAATACAAATTTCTTTTTCAATTTATCTTTTTTCATGTAAAGTATCGCATAATAAGGAATCAGTATGCAAATAGCTCCCAAGCCAGCTATGCCTTCATTATTGAATAAATACATTATCAGAAAAATCATAACTAACATTAGAATAAAAGGCAGGACAAACGCTATAAGTACAGCTTGCCTACCTAAATGATCTGATCCACGTAAAAGAACCGTCTCTCCTACGCTAAACTTATCTGATTCTAACGCTACAGCTTCTATTTCTTTATCGGCTCTGTCTGCTGCACTACAAGCTCCCTTTGCATGACATCCGGAACAAGCAGAGTTCTGTATGATTCGAACTACCACATTTTCCTTATTTACAGCAACTACAACCCCTTCGTGTTCTATGTAATTATCCATTTTGTAATCTAAAGATAGCAAATTGTCGCAAAGTTAAAAATATTTTGTTCTCAGCAAAATATTAGGGTTATATAAATAAAATATATAATTTAAGCGACTCGAAAAATCGAGTTTACACATCATTTATAAGATCTATATTTCCAATATATTTATATTTGAAATTAATTTAAGATGATCTATTTTTCAGCTATAATAAAAAAGATAAAACATCAAAAAATGTCTTCCGTTAAGGAAATGTTTTAACATTAACAAATAATTCAATCTGATCAACAACTTGAATTCTAAAAATAAACAGCAACAACCTAAGAATAAATAGCGAAAAGTAAATCAGCTTAATCTATCTATCCTTTTAAATCAACTCAAACCAAAACACAGCATACACAAAACTATCTTTTTGAAACCCCAAGATACAAAAAAACCTCTTTTTAACACATCAAACAACACATAAACCATACAAAATAGCACATTTAACACTTAAAAGGTTAAATGTGCTAGTATAGTTTCTTTTTTAAAAACTATTTAAGTCCTTTGTTGTTGAAATATATTAGAAGCCTCTTAACATATAAAATTTCTATTGTCATGAAGAAAAGAATTGTTCTTAACGCAGCTTTAATTTGGAAAGAATTAATGG
>JBOFIZ010000015.1:0-2371 GCA_051650425.1 Bacteroidales bacterium | reverse complement strand
GACCGTAGGGGTGTTGTGGATGAATCTGGAAGAAAGCTCATTGGTGCTGGGTCTGACATGGGCGCTGGTGGGTGTCGTGTATATGGCCGTGTTGACGCGCCGTTTCCGTCAGCCACTGCCGCAAATGGGTAACTAATCCAACATTGAACTTATGCTCAGTGCGCTTGATATAAGCATGAGATCTGAGTTGGAAATAAGCTTAAAAAGGCCGCATTTGCGGCCTTTTTGTAGGTTTACCTTGAATAGTTAAGACATAGAGCTTTTTTACTTGATACTTGTATATTGAGTCGCTTGCATAAAAGGCAGCTCTACACATTACACTTAAACAGTAAAACGTTTAAATGTTAGTTCTAGTTCTTTAGCTAGTGATTCAAGATGTTGGCTGGCGGTTGTCAGTAATGCAGCCTCTTGTTCTGTACTGGCAGCTGATTGCGTTATCTGTGAGAAGTTATTATTAATCTCTGCCGCCACACTGGCTTGTTGTTCTGCTGCGGTTGCTATATAGGTATTCATTTCATCTATTTTTGATACGGCTTGATTAATCTCACGCAGCGATAACTCGGCTGCTTTTGCTTGTTCGACACTTAATTGGGCTTGTTTACTTCCTGTATTCATCACATCGACCGCTACCAATGAGTTTTTCTGCATGCTTTCGATGATCGTTTTGATTTCTTGTGTTGAGTCTTGGGTGCGCTGCGCCAAATTGCGGACTTCATCGGCAACTACTGCAAACCCTCTCCCATGCTCACCAGCCCTTGCTGCTTCTATTGCGGCATTCAATGCCAATAAATTAGTTTGTTCAGCGATATTTTGGATAATTTCCATGACAAAGCTAATGCGATTACTGTCTTGAGAAAGACTGTTTATCACTTGTGTGGCTTCAGAAACTTGAAGAGCTAATGCATTCATGTTGTTTTGTGTTTTAAGAACTTCATCCTGCCCTTTCCTGACATCGTTAATCGCCATATTGGCAAGCATTGCGGCTTCGGTGGTGTGTCGAGCAACCTCTGCTACCGTAGTGGACATTTGATAAACCGAGTGTGCACCTTGTTCCGTTGCTTTTTTTTGCTTAGCGGCTAGATGTTGATTGTTTTTTGCTCCAGCCAATAACTCTTCAGAGGATGTGAGTACAGCATTGGCGGTAAGTATTGATCTGTGTGTTATGTCACCCCAGTTTTCAACAAGATTATTTAATGCGGCGAGTAAGTTGTTTTTCCCATTAGACTGCACCTGCGTGGTTAAATCACCTGAGGCAATGGACGTAATAACGGCATAAGCATATTCAGGTTCTCCACCGAGTAATGAGTTTAAGTTTTTTACCACATGCCTTGCTACGATAAAGCTAATCAGTAATGAGAAGAACGTTACAAATAGCATTACATTTTTAAAGCCATGAGTTTCTGCTAATGAGTTTGTTACTTCGTAATGAATGAGATCTTCTTTCAAGTCAATGAGTTGATTGATTCTTTTTAACCATTCAATGTATGTTTGAGCTGTGTCAGAGGATAAGTACTGTATAGCGCTGTGCATCTCTCGATTATCGACTAATGTGATGAGATGGGCAGTTTGTTGGCTAGCTATTTTGCTTGTTTCTTTAATTTGTTGCAGATAATAGACTTCATTGTCGCTATGTCTGTACTGCGCATATTTTACATCAAGTGCTTGATCGGCTTTCTGATAGATCAATGCAAGCGCATTGATCTTTTCTATTATTGAGGCTTGCTCTTTAGGGGTACTGGATAGTACCAAATCTCTGATGAGAATGGCTCGGTCATGTACCGAGCCACGTAAATCGACCGCCCGTTTTTGTTCTATCGAGGTGTTTTCCGATAGTTGAACTAAATTTTTATCGGCAATGCTGATCTTGAAAAAACCAAATAAGGTAACTCCTACCATGACTAACGAGAGAATTGCGAAACCGCAGTAAACTTTTTTGATAACCTTCATACTACCATTCTTATTTTATTGTTTTTAATGTAAAAGCTATAAAACCTCACCAACTATACATTTTGTAATACCAAAGCATAATAAATAATACCTATCATAGTAATAGGGAAATCAGATGAGTGTGTTTGTCGTGTTCTTCGCCTCTCATGCTGCATGGTTGAGCGTGAACAGCTGTTAATATGGTGGGGCAGTATGAGGGGGGGGTTATTTTCAGTCAGCGTTTGCTGGTAATGGTAATTCCTGTGATTTATTTTATAACGAAGAATTAAAGAAAGTATTCATTTTTATTATGTTGAGGAGGTCTTCACACCTTGTCAGCATGGAAATCTGATGATGCTATTTATTCACGTAATTTTTTCGCAATTTTCTTGGCTGATGGCGTGATGTATATCTGCAAATCGCAAAATTGTTCACTTGCTGGCTG
>JBOFIZ010000014.1:0-2101 GCA_051650425.1 Bacteroidales bacterium | reverse complement strand
ATGGTTTTATATACTATAAATCAGGCTCATTACTCATTGCGATTATATGTCATTCTTTGCATAATCTCCTTTGTGATCTTTTACCTTCCACAAATGGACATATTTCTCCTTATTTGATAGGTATTTATATTCTGGCAGTGCCTATTTTGGTTCTATTAATTACAAATATCCGAAAGACTCAACCTATATTAGAGGATACCAATAATATAGAGTAAAGAATCCGGCTTCCTTTCTGCTTAATTCTCCTGATTATCCATCCATATAAATTATTAATTATGATAAAAAGTATATTGTTGATATTGCTGGTTTATGTTGTCAGTTTTGTATATGTTGTTTTATGTAATTTTATCAGTATGAAAGTATTGGAGGCTTCTTTGCCTGATTACTTCAATTTTATTGCAAACATTTTATTTGCGGGAGCATTCGTATTATTCTATTGCATACGAGAAAAATTTAAAATGGAAAGAATCTCGTTGTTATCGGTTTTCAAAGGCTTGTTATTGACCTTTCTGTTATATGCATTGCTTATACCGATATGGAATACATTCAGAGATTGGAAAATGCTGGATACCGGACAGATTATGTTTTTCTCCCGGGATAAAGTTATGGAGGTAATGAATACTATCATAGCTGACAATGGACTGAGTTATTTTCAATTATCTTTGGTTCTTATTTTACCTGTAATAGAAGAAATTTCATTTAGAGGGATTATTCAGAAGTACTTATATGGAAAATGCAAACCAATAGTAGCTATTCTTATCACTTCAATTGCTTTTGCTATTCCTCATTTATGGCCCTACGATATAACTCGAAATCTCTTTGTCGGATTTTTACTTGGTTATCTGTATTATAGATACAACTCAATTCTGATACCGATTGTCTGTCATATTTTGTGGAATCTTTTGGGGGTTGTTTTAAAAACGACAGGAAACGATATTTCTATTTGGATGATTCTTATCTATAGTTGTACATGGGTTGGTTTTGTGTTTCTGTTCAGAAATCTTCTGAAGGGACAATATGCCGAATTAATAAGCGATAAATCTCTTTCCGGCAAGTCGGAGGTCTGATAAAATCTCAAAAACTTTATTAGGAGTTCACGTTGATTATTATACTTTTGCAATTCACAGAAGCAAATTCAAATACAGTATATGAGAAAGATTGATTTTAAACAATTTCTGCCCTATCTGTTGATTGTTGGACTGTTTTTTACGATCTCGCTGGTTTACTTTACGCCTGATATTTTTGAAGGGAAAGTATTGTTTCAGGGAGATACGCAGCAGGGAATAGCTAACGGGCAAGAAGCAAAAGAGTTTTTTGAGAAAACGGGTGAAGTAACACGATGGAGTACACGTTCTTTTTCAGGAATGCCTACTTATCAAATGGCTCCTTCGTATGAGTCGGATCAGATTCTACGTACATTTACCAAAATCTATTCATTATTTCTACCCTCTCCGGCATCGTTGATTTTCATTATGCTGCTGGGTTGTTTTATTTTGATGAAGTCCTTAAAGGTAGGTAACGGACTTTCTATTTTGGGTGCGATAGCATGGACCTTTTCCTCGTATTTCTTTATCATTATTGAGGCCGGACATATTTGGAAATTCATTACGTTGGCATATATTCCACCTACGATTGCTGGTATCATTTGGGCCTATCGCGGCAAATACTTGCGCGGTGGTATTGTTTTTGCTCTGTTTATGGCCATTCAGATTCTATCGAATCACGTACAAATGTCCTACTATTTCGGCTTTTTGATGTTAGGTTTGGTTATCGCTTATTTTGTAGATGCTATTCGTAATAAAACATTGCCTGATTTCTGGAAAGCCAGTCTGACTTTATTTGTCGGTCTGTTGATTGCAGTCGGTGCAAATATCTCGAATCTTTATCATACGTACGAATACAGTAAACAAACGATTCGCGGAAAATCCGAGCTGGTTAATGAAGCAAAACAACAAACGGCTTCAGGTTTGGATAAAGACTATATAACGGCCTGGAGTTATGGCGTGGATGAAACGCTGACTTTTCTTGTTCCTAACTTTAAAGGAGGAGCAACAGGTTATATGGATAAAGATGCTTTGAAGAAAGTGAAACCTGAATACAG
>JBOFIZ010000013.1:0-5734 GCA_051650425.1 Bacteroidales bacterium | reverse complement strand
AAAATACATACCAGAGTAAGGAGCACTGCAAAAACCCTAACAAATCCTTTGTTTTGCATTTTGATGTACTTTTATTCTTATTGTTAATTAATTGATATTTTTCTAATAGTCCGCAAATATATCCTTTTTTTCAATTTATTACTAACAAAATCCAGCCTTTTTATGAACAGTCCGGCAATATAAAGAGGAGAAAATGATACTTTTCTTACTTTTATTGAGCTTAGTTTCATTTTCTCCTCTTTCAAAGACTTTAAATTAATCTGTTTGATTAATTTAAACCTCTATTTCGTAATAATGCATCCGGATTTGGTTCTGCTCCTCTGAACTTCAGATATAAAGTCATAGGCTCTTCACTGTCACCTTTTTCAAGGATATTTTCGCGATAGGCCTTTGCAACTTCCTGATTAAAAATTCCTTTTTCAGCAAAAGCATCAAATGCGTCGGCATCTAAAACCTCAGCCCATAAATAGCTATAATAGCCTGCAGAATATCCACCGCTGAATATGTGATTGAAATAGGTGCTTCTGTATCTTGGTGCAATTTCAGGAATCAAGCCAATTTCTTTAATTGTTTGTGCTTCGAAGGCTTGAGGATCAAACTGTTGTGTTTGACTGATCGTGTGCCACTTCATATCCAAAATTGCTGCTGCTACAAGTTCTGTCGTTGTGAATCCTTGATTAAAGGTTGCAGCCTTGTTGATCTTTTCAATCAAAACATCCGAAATAGTATCTCCTGTAGCATAATGCTTAGCGTACATTTTTAATACTTCGGGGTGTGTAGCCCAATGTTCCATGATTTGAGATGGTAATTCGACAAAATCACGAGAAACATTCGTACCCGACACAGATGGATAGGTTGAGTTAGCCAACATACCATGTAGTGCATGTCCGAATTCGTGGAATAATGTTTCTACCTCATCCAGCGTTAGTAATGAGGGTTTATCTCCTGTTGGTCTGGTGAAGTTACCCACATTTACCACGATAGGACGTATATTCTTACCATTTTCCTTGAATTGTTCGCGATAATTGCTCATCCATGCACCTCCTTGTTTGCCTGCACGAGGGAAGTAGTCAACCAATAGAATAGATAGTAACTCGCCGTTAGAATCATTTACTTTGAATGCTTTAACTTCGTTGTTATATACCGGAGCATCAGTAATTTCTTCAAATGTGATTCCCCATAGCTTATTTGCAACCATAAATGCTCCGTCCCGGACATTTTCTACCTGAAAATAAGGTTTAATCTCTTCTTCATTCAGGTCATATTTAGCTTTGCGTACCTTCTCGGCATAATACCACCAATCCCAAGGCTGTATTTGAATATTAGCATTTTCGTTATCAGCTATCATCTGCATTTCAATAACTTCCTCTTTGGCTTTAGGAACAGCTTTATTCCATAGCTTATTAAGTAATGCCATTACATTGGCAGGGGTTTTAGCCATCGTGTCGTCAAGGACAAAGTCAGCGTAGGTAGGATATCCCAGCAAGTTAGCTTTACGTATACGTAAGTTTGTTATTTTATTGATGATCTGATTATTATCAAATTTATTTCCATTGTTCGCTCTGTTTATATATGCCTTATAGACAGTTTCGCGTAAATCTCTTTTGTCAGAATACTGAAGAAAAGGTATCCAGCTTGGATTTTGAAGAGTAATCACCCATTTGCCTTCTAAATTGCGGCTTTTAGCATCTTCTGCAGCTGCAGAAATAAGATCTGCAGGTAATCCGGCAAGATCTTCTTCTTTATCTATGACTAAGGCGAAGCTATTCTTTTCAGCTAATACATTTTCTTCAAATTGCAGAGTCAGAACAGAAAGTTCTTTGTTTATTTCTTTCATTTCCTCTTTCTGAGCATCAGTCAGAAGAGCTCCTGAACGAACAAAGTTTTTATAGTAATTATCTAACACTCTTTTTTGCTCGGATGTAAGGTTTTCTGTATCCTGATTCTCATAGATTGTTTTTACGCGTTTAAATAGCTTTTCATTAAGATACATATTGTCGTCATGCTCTGAAAGAGCAGGCATAATATCTCGGGCCAAAGATTGAAGAGAATCATTTGTTTCGGCAGAAGTGATATTAAAAAATACGTTTGAAACCCTACTTAAAAGTTTGCCGGAATACTCAAGCGGTTCAATTGTATTCTGAAATGTTGGTTTGGTATCCTGGCTGGCAATTGAATCAATTTCGGCGGCATGCTGTTTTATGCCTGCGTCGAAAGCCGGCATGTAATCGTCGATTTGAATCAACTCAAACGGGGGTATACCATAGGGCGTATTCCATTGTGTGAAAAACGGATTCTGATCTGTCTTTTTTTCTGTACAAGCTGTCGTCATAATGCACGTTGTTGCAATACCAATTAATAAATTTCTCATAATCTTTTGTGTTTAGTTTATGGTGTTAGATTTTGATTATTTGAAACTAAAATAACAACTGACCGGATAGTGATCAGAATGTTTTACCTTTCCGACTTTACAATCGTAAGCTTTTAGTGAGTCTGAATATAAAATGTGATCAATACGGAAATAAAAATGATTTTCAAAATAGGTAATTCCTAATCCATTGCCTGTCTTTACAAATGCATCAGATAATGTTTTCCCGCGCATTTTACGATAAGCATAAGAAATCGGAGTATCATTGAAATCACCACATATAATCAGGTCCATATTGCAATTATCAATATCCTTACGCAGCATATTGACTTGTTTGGCTCGTTCCTGAAAAGCCCGATCCATTTTTTTGACGATTTTAGCATTGAAATCATTCAGTTTTTCGGTACTGAACTTTTCGATAAGCCCTTTATAGAACTTTCGGTCTTCAGATGTGAATCGGTTTGACTCCAGATGACAATTAAAAAGGCGTATTTTTTTTCCTTTAATTTTTAATGTGTAGGCAATTGCAGCATTAGCTCCGTCTTTTCGGAAACGATAGGGCTTTATATCCGAAATCGGATATTTAGAGAAACATGCCAATCCATATTTATGCCAATGATTATCTGTTATTTTATAAACATGATAGTAAGGATATTTCTTTAATCGCTTCCTGATTTCCTCAAAACGCAGCATGGCATTATTGTCAGAGTAGCCAAATTCCTGAAGACAGATAATATCTGCATTCTGTTCTGCAATGTATTCAAGAGTCGGATTCTTTTTATTATTGTCTCTTTCGCCAAAGTTAAACTGGCGGATGTTATAAGTTAGCAGTTTGAAGCTCTCGGGAGGAGGAATCTGTGAACTGTAATTTATAGGGAAATAAGTAAAAAGAGCTGTTGCCGAAACAAGAAGCGCTGTGATTGAAATCAAGGAACTATACCACTTACGTTTTAATAGCCAGTAGATTAGGAATAAGAGTGTGCCGACTGCCAGAAACGGGAAGGTCATACCCAGATATGAGATATATGGGATTTTATCAGGAGGAATTCGATCACTAAACGCTGCTCCGATCATTAATAGCGCAATTGCTAGATTGATCGTAAGCAGTGTTGAATGGAATATAATTGCAAATCCTCTGAAAAAGCGATTTCCTTTTTTGTTTTTATTCATGGAAAAATGCTCAACTTTTTTTACTGGCATTAAACAGTGTTCTTTTTTCAGAATCACTCAGACTATGGTAGCCTGATTTTTTTATTTTGTCAAGAATATAATTAAGTTCTTCTATCTTTCTTTTACGCTGATCTCTGTATTCCTGATCAGAGTTGAAAGGAGATGGTCGGTTAACTTTTACTTTAAGCTTATGTGAAGGCTTGAATAAATTGACTATCTGGTCGATTATACGATTAATATAGCTGGTAATATCTTTGCCGGATCTCCAGTTCAAAGAGAAAATATAACCGGCTAAAGCGCCACCTAAATGTGCAATGTGGCCACCTGCATTTGTAGATGTGATGCTGATTACATCCAGTAAAACAATAGCAAGAGCAACCCATTTTAGTTTGACTGTTCCTAAAAGGAAGAACTGAAGGTTCATATCAGGTAGGCGGAATGCTGTTGCGACAACAATAGCTAAAACAGAAGCTGATGCTCCAATTAATGTGCTGTATAATCTGGCATTTTCAAAATATGGAAATACATTGTACGAAAGCAAAAAGATAATTCCGCCAAAGATACCCCCAAGAAAGTAAAGCCCACCTAAGGTTCTTGGATTAAAATGAGACTTAAAGATCGTTCCAAACCAGTATAACCATAGCATATTAAACAAAATATGAAGTATATCCTGATGGAAAAACATATATGTGATTAAAGTCCATGGTCTGAGTATGAAGGTGTGCAAATCAGAAGGTAAATAGAAATATTGTAATATACTGTTAACTTCAGTGCCGAAGCCCAATAAGCTTCCTGCAACTTTAAAAATTGATGCAATCAGAAATATAAATACATTTATATAAATCAGTTGAATCAAAATACCACCTTGCTTAAATTGTCTTTTCAAATTAGAAATAAAATGTTCCATCGTTGTTGTTTCCTTTTTTCTTCCAGTATAGAATTAATAAATAGCCAAATAACATTCCTCCGAGATGTGCAAAATGCGCAATATTATCGCCTTTAATACCTGTCAGGTTGCCGACACCCATGGAAAGCTCAAGAATTCCGTAAAAAATAACGAAGTATTTAGCCTTGATAGGTATAGGTATAAACATGATATACAATGGGATATTTGGAAATAGCATACCAAATGCCAGCAAGATACCGAAAACAGCTCCGGAAGCTCCCACAGTTAATAATTCATTTGTGAAAACTGCCATATCCGGGATATAAGGCATATGAGAAATGTAATTTGAAATAATGAAATACCAAACAATTTGCTGAATGATAGCAGCTCCGATTCCTGTAGTAATATAATAAAACAGGAATTTTTTACCACCCCAGAACTGCTCTAAGGCACGACCGAACATAAAGACAGAGAACATGTTAAAGAAAACATGTCCGATTCCGTTAGGATCGTGCATAAACATATAGGTAAACAGCTGTGCTGCATTAAAATCTTTTGCTTGAAAATAGTGTAGTCCGAGCCAGTTATAGGGGTCAAAATGAATATCAAATTGTTTTAGTAAAATAGAGGGTAATGTTATAGAAGCCAGCCAAACAAGAAAGTTAATTATAATAATATTTCTTGTTACCGGTGGTAAAAATGAGTTCTGTTTGAAATAGTTCATAATCTATTTATGTATTATGTTTGTTCATACTAACAGCTGAGGCTGTTTGGTTTGTCTGTCTATTAATATGCAAACATACGATTTTGTTCTGATTTTAGCATAAAATAAGGATTAAAAATGGCCTTTTATAGCTGGCATATTGATTTCGGGTATTCATTTTTTAATTACACGAATATGAATGATACAATTAAAATTTTAATTTGTGGTTTAGGTGGAGTAGGTGGCTATTTAGGATCGAAATTATCCTACTTCTCCACATTGGGGCATAAAGAAATAGCAGTTTACTTTTTGGCAAGAGGGAGGAATTTAAAAGCAATAGAGGAAAATGGAATTTTATTAAAGGCTAAAGATTATGAAATTCAAAGTTATCCCAAATTAGCAACTGAAGATACCTCTCAGTTACCTGAAATGGATTATGTTTTTTTGTGCACGAAGTCTTATGATCTAGATCAGTTACTCAAACAAATAAAACCTGTTATAAAGGATTCAACAATTCTTATTCCTTTTCTGAATGGATTAGAAGTACATGATATTCTTGAAAAACAGGTTAAACATGGTGTAATGAAAGGATGTGCTTATATTGTAT
>JBOFIZ010000012.1:0-8798 GCA_051650425.1 Bacteroidales bacterium | reverse complement strand
TTGTATTCAGTCCGATAACATATCCAGTCGCATCGATATCCAGTTTCTCTTTTTCAGGAAGTACAAATCCTCCTTTTAAATCAACTTTTATTGTCCCTTTCTGAGCAAATGAAGCAAACGTAGCTCCTACAAGTAAGGTCGTCAGTACAGTTTTTCTTAAATGCATAGATAAATTGTGTTTTGTAAATTTATATGTTTCTGAAAGTTTGACGCAAAGTAATGGAATAAAAGTGAAATGAAAAACACAATATGTTTATATATATTAATAATGTATCTGTTTTATAAACAAAAAACAGATACATTGATTTAATTTATGAAACAATAGCTTATGTTCTTTATTATTTTCATCTGTCTTACTGACACAATGAATTCCAGAACAGATCTTCTTTTTCGATGTTTTCAGAAAATAACCAAACTTCGGTGATCTGATTATTATGAACAGTGAATAAATCTACTCCTTTCATTTGTAGATGAGTGTCCGCAGAAGTAGCTGAAAATGTAACAGGTACTGAGACGAAAGAATTGTTTTCAGCTATGAATTCGACAGAGTCAATCGTGAATGACATATTGCTCAATTGCACGAGATTTCCTAAATGAGCAAATACATTAGCTTTACCTTCATATAGTCCTGATATTTTGCTTTTTCCGGGTTGATTCCATTTTACATTGTCAGCAAACAGTTTATCAATGCATATAAAGTCACCTTTAGCTAAAGCTGTATAAAAGTCCTGGATTAATTGAATGTTACTTCCCATGATTTATGTTTTTTATGTGAATTAATGGATGCAAATATCTATATTAGTGCCTTATAAAACAAGTACATACCAAAAGGTAAGGTGCTTACAAAAAAGTTAGAATTGTTGATTATCAAGAATAAAAAAAACGATGAATAATAAAATTTCTGATGAAAACTGTCCGGTAAGAAAAGCTTTACAAATCATTTCGGGCAAATGGACTCTTTTAATTGTGTTTCAAATCAGCAATAAGAATATCCGATATGGCGACTTAAAACGATCGATACCTGGTATCAGCGAAAAGATGCTGATAGAAGAATTGAAGTTTCTTAATCTTAAAGGGGTTGTTGATAAACGGATTTTTAAAGAAGTTCCTCCGAGAACAGAATATTCGCTAACTGATTTAGGATTGAAACTTTTGCCTATAATTAGAGAGATTGCTTTGTTCGGGTCTGAAAATCTGTAAGATGGTTTGTTGGAGTTAGATGATTGAGATATATTGTGTTTGTATAGGTATAGATCAATTCTGTCTGAATAATTTATTCTATGATTGTTTCAGTAAAATAGGAGGTCTTTTTCGGAGTTTATGGAGCAGGGAACAAATACAATGTAGTTCAATGGTGTAAAATCAAACTATATGGACGAATAATATGTTCTCTAATGGAGTTTATCCCGATAAGCCAGGGATACATTATAAAGTCGGAAATGAAAAATATACTGAAGTCGTTAAAAGAAAGGCACAATTTTAAATCGGGTGCACGAGATTTAATTAAATATATTGGTCCGGGGTTATTAGTGACAGTCGGATTTATTGATCCGGGAAACTGGGCGACCAATCTGGCTGCCGGATCAGAGTTTGGATATGCTTTGTTATGGGTTGTAACCCTTTCTTCGATAATGCTTATCATTATTCAGCATAATGTTGCACACTTAGGGATTGTCACAGGTTTATGTTTATCTGAAGCAACAAATAAATATTTACCCAAGACATTAAGCCGAACAGTTATTATATCTGCGATGCTTGCAAGTATATCGACGTCTCTGGCAGAGATATTGGGTGGTGCAATAGCATTACAGATGCTGTTTGGGATCCCTTTAAAAATAGGGGCTGCAATTATGATGATATCTTGTACGCTCCTGTTGTTTGTCAATGCTTATAAGCGAATCGAAAGAGCAATTATTTTCTTTGTTTCCATAATAGGATTATCTTTTTTATATGAATTGGTATTGGTAAATGTAGATTGGTTTCAGACAGTTGAGTATAGTGTGAAACCAAATATTCCAACTAATTCAATGTTGATAATTATGAGTGTTTTAGGGGCAGTTGTTATGCCGCATAATCTCTTTTTACATTCTGAAATAATACAAAGTCGTGAGTGGAATCTTGAGGATGCAACGGTAAAAAAGAGTAAGCTGAAATATGAGTTTTACGATACTTTGTTATCTATGGTAATCGGATGGGCTATTAATTCGGCAATGATAATTCTTGCTGCATCAACCTTCTTTCAAAAAAACATAAAAGTTGATGATCTGGTGCAGGCTCAGCAATTGCTGACTCCGTTGGTAGGGAATAATTCTGCGACAATATTCGGACTGGCTTTGCTTTTAGCCGGTATTTCTTCCACAGTGACATCAGGTATAGCAGGAGCGTCTATTTTCTCAGGACTTTTTGGTGAAACATATAATTATAAGGATTTACATTCCAAGTTAGGGATATTGTTGTCTTTCATACCGGCAACCTTACTGATATTTGTGATTAGTGATCCTTTTAAAGGTTTGATTTATTCACAGATGCTTTTAAGTGTCCAATTGCCGATAACTATATTTACGCAAGTTTATCTGACGTCTAGCAAGAAGGTTATGGGTGAATATGTGAATTCACGTTTTACAACGATTTTATTATTGTTACTCGGGGCTCTTGTAACGATTTTGAATATAGCATTACTTATCAGTTTAATTAAGCCATGATATAAGGTCAGTTTAATTTAATGGCTGAATTAGGTCTGAAAAAGGGATTTGAGTGATTTGCTCAAGTCTCTTTTTTTTGTTTACTAAACTTCCGGATTCGGATTATATCACTGGTATATTTATGAATTGATAATATTTATACCCTCTGAATTGAATGAGATCAGTAACTGAAAAAATACTATGATTGCAATAGATATGTAAATCATAAAGATTAATTTACTTCATTACGAATGTAGAAAAATAAGAAAAGACCAGTTGTTTTTTAAATTTTCTATTGTATGTTGCTGAATTAAACAAATTATATATATTTGCAGCAGATTAAAATTAATAATAAGCTTATTTGTTTGTGTAATCACAAAAAATGAAAAAACCTATAACTGTTATAGTCATTTAAATTAGAAGAATCGATTTTCACTTTTTAATCAAAACCAGAGATGTATATCTCTTAAATAGTCTAATAATTACAATTTAAACCTTACCATGCATGAAAAAAAGAAATAGAAACATGCTTTGTGTATTTTCGGGTGTCGTGAGTTTACTACCCGGTATGCAGCTGACTGCAGCCACACCTGATTTATTTTCTTCGATGCAACCTCAATTTTCCGAAGTTTCGGCTCTTCAGGCGCAAGAAATAAAAGGAAAAATTCTGGATGAGAGCGGTAATCCGCTAATTGGAGTAAACATTCGGGTGAAAGGCACGAATATTGGTACAATTACTGATATTGATGGTCATTTCTCTATTCAGGCTCAGCAATCGGATAAACTGATCATTTCTTACATCGGTTATATGATGATTGAAGTACCAGCCTCAGAAAACCCTTTAAACATTGTATTAAAAGAAAACACCGAAAAGTTGGATGAAGTTGTCGTCACCGCTTTAGGGATTAAGCGCTCGGAAAAGGCTTTAAGCTATAATGTTCAGAAGCTGGATAACAGTGACCTGACTACAGTGAAGGATGCCAACTTTATGAATAGTCTTAATGGTAAAGTAGCCGGCGTAAATATTCAGCGGAGTGCAGCCGGTGTTGGTGCCGGAACGCGTGTCGTTATTCGTGGTAACAAATCTATTAGCGGAGAAAATAACGTTCTTTATGTAGTAGATGGTGTACCGATTGGTAACCAGGCCGATCGCTCGGGTGATGGTAGCGGATTCGGAGGGCGAACTTCAGGAGAAGGTATTGCCAACATGAATCCCGATGATATTGAAAGTATATCTGTTCTTACAGGTCCTTCAGCAGCAGCGCTATATGGTGCAAATGCAGCTAATGGGGTTGTTCTGATTAATACGAAAAAAGGATCTGCGGGAAAGGTCAGGATCAATATCTCATCATCGGCTGAAATGGCAAATGCTTTCGTCATGCCTAAGTTCCAGAATACTTATGGTAATTTGCCAAATGATCCAACTTCCTGGGGCGATCGCTTATCCACACCTGGTACTTATGATCCCAAGGATTTTTATAAAACAGGAAGTACGTTTAATAATTCAGTAAACTTATCTACCGGTACCGAAAAGAACCAAACTTATTTTTCAGCCTCAGCCATTAATTCCAATGGTATTGTTCCAAACAATAAATATCACCGTTATAATGTTACGTTACGTAATACAACGAAGTTTCTGGATGATAAATTAACTCTGGATGCTTCAGCGGGTTATGTGCGTGAGTACTATAATAACATGGTTTCTTACGGGACTTATTTTAATCCGATCGTTGGAGCTTATTTGTATCCTCGCGGAGAAAATTTTGAACAGGAGAAGTATTTTGAACGCTTTAATCCGGCTTTAGGATATAATGAACAATACTGGAGTCCGGGAGATTTCGGTATGGATATCCAGAATCCATATTGGATAGCCTATCGTAATCTGAGACCTGAAGTGAAAGACCGTTATATGTTATACGCATCTCTCCGGTATGATATTACTAAATACCTGAATGTATCGGGACGTTTACGCCTGGATAATACATATACCGAAAAGGAAGACAAGCGTTATGCATCAACAATCGGAACATTTGCTAAACCAAAGGGACGTTACACTTATTCGAATGATACGTATAAACAGAAATATGCTGATGTCATGGTGAATTTTAGCAAGCCGGTATTTGACAATTATTTTGCTATGCTTAATGCCGGTGTATCTTTTGAAGAGTATGATCTTAAGGGACGTGGTTATGGAGGTCAGTTACTTTTAGTACCGAATAAATTTACGTATAGCAATATTGATCCTTCACAAAGCACATCCAGCCAGAGTGGAGGGGACAGCCGCCGTCGTAATTTTGCTGTATTTGCATCGGGTGAATTATCCTGGAATTCGGCTTTATATCTGACTCTGACAGGACGGGCAGATAAACCATCACAACTGGTCAACAGTAAAGACCCGTGGATCTTTTATCCTTCGGTTGGTTTATCAGCAATTGTAACCGAATTATTGCCGGATAGATTCAAAGAGACTATTTCTCCGGCATTGAATTACATGAAGGTCCGAACATCCTATACTGAAGTAGGTTCGCCAATTCCATATACAGGATTGACTCCGGGTACTATTACCCATGATATTGAGAATGGTGTTATTAAGCCATACAGATATTATCCGCTTCCCGCATTGAAGGCTGAACGTACGCGTTCTTATGAAGTGGGTCTGGATACAAGATGGCTGAATAATAAAATTACGTTTGGTGTAACATACTATCATTCGAATACCTATAATCAATTACTTAAAGCTAAGTTGCCAGATTCACAAGGGTATGATTTCTTGTTTGTGCAAGCTGGTAATGTTGAAAACAAAGGTTTTGAGTTTAATTTGGGTTACGACCAGAAAATAGGAAATGTATTATATAATACATCATTCACAGCAACCAAAAACAAGAATAAGATTAAGAAACTGCCTTCTGATGTCAAGAATCCGGTAAATAACGAAACGCTGGATTTAAGTGATATTAAAGTAGGGCGTTTCCGCTTACGTGAAGGAGAAGAGATCGGAACGGTTTATGCAGATGAGTGGTTAAAAAGAGATCAGGATAACTATATTGATTATACGCCGGGCAAAGGTTTGACTACCGAATCTACAAAACCGTATAAATTAGGTAGTGTAAACCCGGACTGGATTCTTGGATGGAGAAACGGATTTACATATAAAGGTTTCTCTTTGAACTTCTTGTTTAATGCACGTATAGGTGGTATTGTGATCTCTAAAACACAAGCGATGCTTGATCGATACGGAGTTTCTAAAGCGTCAGCCCTAGCGCGTGAAGCAGGACATGTTAAGTTAGGTAATATTCAGGTTGATCCGAAAACATATTATCAGACTGTGTCTAATCTTGACGCTCATTATGTGTATTCAGCTACGAATGTACGTCTTCAGGAAGCCAGTCTGACGTATGAATTCCCTCGTCAATGGTTTGGTGGTGTAGTAAATAACCTATTCCTTACAGTTTACGGAACCAATCTATGGATGATTTATAACAAAGCGCCATTTGATCCTGAATTAACAGCATCAACCGGAACATTCGGACAAGGATATGATTATTTCATGTTACCGAGTCAACGTACGTTTGGTGTAAGTCTAAAAATCGGATTCTAAAGCAATAATGAAATTACGACGATGAAAAAACATATAGTTTATTTTTTGGCAATATGCACTTTATTTGCCTGTGATTATGAGAAAATCAATACAAATCTTTACGGGATTACAGATGAAGAAACCAAAATGGGCGGCCTGCTCTATGGCGGTCCTTTAATGAACATGCAGCAATTAGTTATTCCGATAGGCTCTCCAAGCAGTACTACAGGTCCCGGAAATGACTTGCAGAATACAGATCTGATATCATCCGGTAATTATATCGGCTATTTTGGAAACAATAATAACTGGAACTTCAATACAGAAGCCAACTGGAATTTTGTCGACGGGAGAATGAGTTATGCAATGAAGAACTTTTATTCTAAACTCTTTCTGAGCTGGAATGAAATAAATAAGCAAACGAAAAAATCAGAAGATCCGTATGATCAGCAAGTGTTTGCAATCGCCGATATTATTAAAATTACCGGATGGTTGCGTGCTACGGATGTATTCGGCCCGTTGGTGTATACGAAGGCAGGAGATGGCGATATTGCTCCCAAATTAGATAGTCAGGAAACTGTTTACAAGGCTATGTTCAAAGATCTGACTAATGCGGTTGCTGCATTACAGAAAAGTTCGGGCAATATTCTGGCAGAATATGATCTTATCTATAACGGGGATACAAAAAAATGGGTAAAGCTGGCTAATTCACTGATGCTTCGTATGGCAGTGCGTGTACATTTCAAAGACGAAGCTTTAGCCAGAGAATATATAACATTGGCACTTGATCCTGCTTCGGGAGGCGTAATTGACAAACGTGATGAAGAGGCAAAAATACAGTACTCAGATAAAATGCCTCTTTTGAACTCGATGCTTGCATCAGTTGATGAGTATGGCGAAACACGTATGGGAGCAACGATCTGGTCCTATCTTGATGGATATAAGGATCCACGCATTCAAACGTATTTTAAGAAAGGTGTCTATCTCGATGAGGAAGGCTACTATCCGATAGCTCCGACAAATGAGTTGCCAAAAGGGACAGGTGCTAATACTGCATATTTTGCAGCCAGACCTAAAGTGGAAGCCCACTCACCTTTATTCTGGTTTCGCGCATCGGAGGTCAGCTTCCTTAAAGCCGAAGCTGCTTTGTTTGGCCTGACCGGCGGAGATGCTCAGTCCTATTATGAAGAGGGAGTTAGATTGTCATTTGAAGAAAATGGAGTAGGAGGTGCCGATACTTATTTACAACGAACATCTTTACCTTCTGATCTCACGCGTTCAGACTATAAATATGGCTATCGCCGATATAGTTGTAACTTGTCGGTTCAGAATACATCACCTCGTTGGGATCATTTTAATACTTCATCTTTAGCATCTCGAAAAGAGCAGCAATTACAAAAGATTATTACTCAAAAATATCTGGCTCTTTATCCGAATGCAGTTGAAGCATGGACAGAGTATCGCAGAACAGGTTATCCGTTTCTGATGAAACCTTTTGATCAAAACGCAGCAGGACGAATCGGAGCAGCAGCAGATGTCGTAACTCCCGAAAGATTCCGTTTTGCTCCGTCAGAATACAGTACCAATCCGAATATGTCAATGATTCCCGGATTGTTAGGCGGAGAAGATAATGGAGCAACCCGTCTTTGGTGGGTAAGAGGAGACAGACCTAAACAACCTTAATGCTATATCACTTTTAATGAAACAAATTATGAAGTCAAAAAAATATATATTACTATTTCTGAGTGTATTGTTGTTTGGAAGTTGTTCGGATTGGACAACTCCGGAGGCTGAAGTTCTTGACAATCAGAAAGGCTTTGAGCGATTAATTCCATTGATCGAAGCTAAAACAGAAAACGATCTTACACCAACGATGCGTGAACATTATGCACAAATTCGTGAATATCGTAAAAAACCCAGAGTGAAAGGATTCGGATGGTTCGGGAACTGGACCGGGAAGGGCGATAATGCTCAGAATTATTTGAAAATGCTTCCTGACAGTGTAGATTTCGTGTCTTTATGGGGTGTTCGTGGAAGTTTATCTGATGAACAAAAAGCGGATCTTAAATTCTTTCAGGAGATTAAAGGAGGAAAAGCTCTCCTTTGCTGGATTGTTCAGGGATTGGGCGATCAGCTGACTCCGAAAGGAACTACTGCAATTGAATATTGGGTAGATGATAAAGGTAAAGGCGATTTCAAAGAAGGTGTCAAAGCCTATGCAAATGCTATTTGTGATTCTATTGAGAAATATAATCTGGATGGTTTTGATATTGACTATGAACCCGGTTACGGACACTCAGGGAGTTTGGCGAATAATCAGCTAATAGGTCCCGGAGGCAATGAAAATATGCAGGTATTTATCGAAACACTAAGTGCCCGACTTCGGCCTCAAGGTAAAATGTTGGTAATGGACGGACAACCTGAAAAGCTTTCAACAGAGACTTCTAAACTGATTGATCATTATATCTATCAGGCATATTGGGAAAGTTCTACAGGAGCGGTAATGTCAAAGATTAATCGTACACATTTAGATGAATGGGAGC
>JBOFIZ010000011.1:0-3469 GCA_051650425.1 Bacteroidales bacterium | reverse complement strand
CAATCCGAATCTTTAGGGTTTACGGGACATCTCTATGTGGCATTAGACTCAAGTTATTTTGTCAAAAAAGCTATTTTGAATGTTCCCCGGCATATCAATCTGAATTTTGTGGATAATATGGTTATTGAACAGGAGTATGATCGTACTCCTGATCACATTCGTATGCTTAAAAAAGATGATGTAGCTGTAGAGTTTAAATTGATAGGTAAATCAGGAGGATTCTATGCCCGACGTATTAACATGTACAGCGGGGAATCTTTTGAAGCACCGGCCGATTCTATCTTTGAAAAATCTAATCCCGTTGTCGAGTTGAAGGGAGCTAAAGGTCGGGATTCTGTTTATTGGCAACAAAACAGAGGAATGGCTACAGCAGGCAATGACGAGAATGTAAAAGGTATGCTAAATGAAATG
The DNA here is from genome assembly GCA_051650425.1 of Bacteroidales bacterium. Lineage (GTDB taxonomy): Bacteria > Bacteroidota > Bacteroidia > Bacteroidales > UBA7332 > UBA7332. Next base: position 3,058 of record JBOFIZ010000011.1, on the reverse strand, counting down.
CGAAGAGTACCCGTGTATTACTATTCAGAGAAATTGCTGGCAATGCTTATTGACGGTTATATCCCGACGGCAAAAGAAAACAGTAAATTTGATATCGGACCTGTTTCAACGCTTATAAGTGGTAATAGTTTTGAAGGGGCTCGTTTCCGTTTCGGTGGTATGACGACACCGGCACTGAATAAAAACTGGTTTGCTGAGGGCTATCTGGCTTATGGAACAAGAGATAAAAAGTTGAAATATCGTGGACAACTTGAATATAGTTTTATTGATAAAGAAACTCATCAGCGTGAGTTCCCTGTTCACTCCGTGAAACTCTCGTATATGTATGATATCAATAAATTAGGTCAGCAATACGGAACAGGGAATAAGGATAATATTTTTACTTCTGTAAGTCGGAAGAATGATGATCGCGTACTCTATCTCCGAAAAGCGGAGTTAGGTTATCAGCGTGAATTCTATTCAGGATTTTCTTATGAAATAGAATTGCGAAATATGATTCAGTATGCAACATCGTCCCTTCATTTTGATCAGTTACGACCGGATAGTACTTTGAATCCTTTACGTAGTTTCGGAATGACAGAAGCAGAATTGAAACTACGATACTCTCCCGGTGAGAAATTCTATCAAATGAAAGATAAACGTATCAGAATAACCCGCGATGCACCGGAGTTTTATTTGTCACACATTATAGCTGTTAAGGGCTTTATGGGTTCGGATTATTCACTTAACCGTACTGAAGTCGGTTTTAATAAATATTTTTGGCTTTCAGCTTTCGGTTCTTTGTCCGTGAAACTGAATGCAGGTAAAATATGGAATAAGGTTCCGTTCCCGTTATTGATTATTCCTAAAACCAATATGAGTTATACGATACAGCCTAATTCTTTCTCATTGATGAACCCATTGGAGTTTATAAATGATCAATACGCTTTATGGGATGTCACTTATCACATGAGCGGATGGCTGTTGAATTATGTTCCGTTGGTTAAGAAGCTTAAGTTACGCGAGATTGTTTCTTTCAGAGGTATGTTTGGTAGTCTGAGTAAGAAAAATCTGCCTGAGAATAATTCAGATCTTTTTGTTTTTCCGACAGCATCGTATCGAATGGGAAGCACACCATATATGGAAGTTTCGGCAGGTTTAACCAATATACTTAAGCTTTTCAGAATAGAGTATGTCTGGCGTTTAACGTACAGAGATCATCCGGATATAAATAAAAGTGGTATCCGGGTTGGTTTACATGTCTCTTTCTGAAAGTGCTGATTGACGATTAATAGAGATAAAATTGCGTATTGATCACGCATAGAAAAGAAGACTTTTCAGATATTTCTCCTTGATGGATTTTATAGAGTGAAATAATAATTAGTTCATTTTTTTATTCTACATTTGCAACGATGGTAGTATTTACTTCAATTCTCCGAGGTAAAAACTTTAAAATGGGAATTCGGTGAAAGTCCGAAACTGTACCCGCAGCCGTATGTTTCTTTAAAGTATCTTTAAAGCAAGGAAAACCACTGATGAAAGGTTCGCAGAACTAAGTATCCGGGAAGGTATTAAAGATATGAAACGAGTCGGAAGACCTGCCTCAAACAATTAATTTAAAAGTGAAACTTCGGGAATAAAGTTTTTGCGGCGGTCATCGTTACGACCTTATTCTCCCATATTTTTATTTGATTTATGAAAGCCTTTGTTTCGTGGAGCGGAGGTAAAGATTGTATGTATGCCTTACATAGATTTTTATCTGATACTGAGAATCAAGTTGAATGTTTAGTGAATTTTTGTGATGCGGATACGCTGAAATCGCGTTCGCACGGATTGGATGCTTCCCTGATTAAAGCGCAGTCTGAAGCTATGGAACTGCAAATTATACAAGAGCCTCTGACTACGGGGTTTTATGAATATCATTTCAGGGAGGTTGTGAGTCGTCTGAAAGAGAAAGGTGTAGAAGCCGGCGTTTTTGGCGATATTTATTTACGCGAACACCGGGACTGGATTGAACGTGTTTGCGGGGAATGTGGCATAAAGGCTTGTTTTCCTTTGTGGGGAGAGCAAACAACCGATTTGTTGCAGCAATTCATTGCAGACGGTTATAGAACACTGATTGTTGCTGTAAAAAAAGAGGATCGTTTTCGTGATTTACCCGGACAAATCTTTAATCAAACTTTATACAAGACTCTTGAATCAATGCATGGCGTAGACCCTTGTGGTGAAAACGGAGAATACCATACTTTCGTGGTAGATGGTCCTTTATTTCACTATCCGCTCAGTTATGAATCAGGCAAAGTTTACGAGACCTCAGATCATTATTTTTTACCGGTAAGACTAAAAGTAAAATGAAAAACTTATTACAGCTTCGATTTAGACTATGTATGCTTGTTCTGCTAGCAGGCTGTGTGGCATTGTCGGCTAAAACCTCTTTACGCGTTATATCTTTAGGTCCTTCACTCACTCAAAGTATTTATTATCTCGAAGCTCAGAGTCAATTGATCGGCTGTACAAGTTATTGTCATTCGGCGAAAGGTGATAAAAAAGAAGTTGTTGCATCTGCCGTAAAGCCCAATTTGGAAAAAATTGCTTCTTTGAAACCGGATCTGGTATTGGCTTCGGGATTTACTCCGGTCCGTGATATCGAGACATTGCGTAAACTGGGTATTCGGGTAGAGGTGTTCCGCAGTCCGAAATCTTTTGATGAAATATGTGACCAGTTTCAGCATCTCGGTCATTTGCTGGGATGTGATCGAAAAGCCGGGGAGATTATTCATAATTCAAGACAAAGAATCAACGAAATCGTATCGATCAGTAAGAAGAGAGGAACAAACCCCAAAGTCTTTATGCAAATAGGGGCTTCTCCGATTTTTACCGTTATCCCCAATACATTTATGGATGATTATATCCGTTATAATGGTTGTTCGAATATTGCATCCGATCTTACAAAAGGGACGATAGGGAGAGAGTTGGTCGTAGCTCGCAGACCGGATTATATTTATATCGTAACAATGGGACTCACAGGTACTGAAGAAAAAGCCGAATGGGAACGCTTTAAGCATATTCCGGCGGTACG
>JBOFIZ010000010.1:0-1302 GCA_051650425.1 Bacteroidales bacterium | reverse complement strand
ATCCAACTGGAATCTATATGGCTAGATATGAATTGTGTGTTACTTTCAATGGAAGGAAAGTAATAATATTTTTTAGTCAAGGATACTTTTCTACTATGACTATTAAAAGAGCTATGTACTTATTCAAAAAGAAGTATATGGCTAAGAAGGTAAAATCAAAAGGAGTTCTAAACAGATTTTGGATGTATGATTAAATGTAATGATGAGAATAAAAATCCTTGCTTAACAAATAATGGAAAGAATAAGAAGGCTTATGATACACAAGAAGAAGCAATAAATAATGCTAAGTGGATAAATGAGAATCTTATGAATACTGAATATTCAAAGCAGGTTGTTTACAAATGCAATGTTTGTGGCAAATATCACTTAACAACAAAAGTAAAATATGATTGATAAAAGCACCCCCTCTCAATGTTTAACAAAGAATGGTACTGTTAAGCTATCCTTTGCTGACAAGGTTAATGCGGATAATATTGCTAGTGCATTAAATACTACTATTTTTAAACGCATTATGATTTCTTATGAATGTAAGAAATGTGGCTCATATCACTTAAAATCTGTTAAAAAGAATGATTAAAGAAAACTACTATAACAGCCCAGCTATATCCAACTCTCATCTTAGAGTTGTTGAGATAGAATACTTAGGGTATAAGCCAGAGAGATTTAGAGGTTCATCTGAATCTAGGGATTTAGGAGACATCACCCATAAGGTTGTGTCTGGTGAGATTAAAATATCAGAATTGCATATAAGACCATACCCTCCTCTAACAGGCAAGAAGATAGATGCTTGGCATAAGGTTATGAATGGAATGTCTGTTGAGTCTGCTGTTAATGATACTTATGAAAAAGGAATAGATAAGATTATAGAGGAATTAGAAGCTCTCTATAAGCAGTGGATAGAAGATAAGGATTTATACCCAGATGGAATAAATATCTCAGCAGAGAGGCTTAAATACACATCTAGCAAACTAACAGATGAAGAGTTCTTAGAATTGGTTAATGATGCTTATTGTAAGATATGTGAGTTTATCAATATTAAGCATAATGGGGCTTCTTTAATACATGAAAAGGAGATATACTTTGAATACAATGGTGTGTCTTGTAAGGCAAAGCCTGACTTAATAGTAGAACATCCTTTGATTGGTAGTCCTAGTGAATTGATGCTTCTATATGCTTTATATGACTTCAAAATAGGCTCAGGAGAGATATATAAGAAGATTAGAGATAGAAGGTATATAAGACAGTTATCTTTCTATACTGAGGCTCTAAGGCATATAGGAATAGAGGTTAGTAATTGGGTTA
>JBOFIZ010000009.1:0-3588 GCA_051650425.1 Bacteroidales bacterium | reverse complement strand
TTTTAATTTGTCATCATTGAAAGGAAAGAAAGTAATGATCGTTAATGTAGCTTCAGCGTGTGGACTTACACCTCAATATGAGCAATTGCAAGCCATTTATGAGCAGTATAAGGATAAAGGCTTTGAGATTATAGCTTTTCCGTCTAACGATTTTAAAGAACAGGAATCAGGCTCAAACGAAGAAATTAAATCATTCTGTACGCTTAACTTTGGTGTGTCATTTCCGATGATGTCTAAGATTAAGGTAAAAGGGGAAGATAAGGCTCCTTTATATGAATGGTTGACTTCTAAAAGTCTAAACGGAAAAGAAGATTCAGAAGTAGCGTGGAATTTTCAGAAATATCTGATTAACCCCGACGGATCAATCTATAAAGTGATTTCTCCTAAGACACGTCCTGATGATCCGGTTATTATTGAATGGATCACTGGTAAATAACTTTTTATAAACTCAAAAATAGAACCCGATGAAAGCAATGAAAAGAATTTTGGGTATGTTGGCTTTGATTGTTATAGCAACATGCCACGCAGGTGATTTAAAAGCACAGACCGTAAAAGCACCGGAATTTTCGTATAATGAATTAGGCACAAGTAAAAAAGTCGGATTAGCAGATTTTAAAGGGAAGTATGTCCTGATTGATTTCTGGGCATCCTGGTGTCCTCCATGTCATGCAGCAGTTCCTTTTTTGAAAGAAGCTTATTCAAAATATCAATCCAAAGGATTCGAAATCTTAGGAGTGTCACTGGATAAAAATCAGGCAGCATGGGAAAAAGCGGTTAAAAGTAAAGAATTAAACTGGCCACAAGTGCGGACGAATGATGAAGGAGCCAGTGTAACAAAGCTTTATTCGTTTAACTCTATTCCATTCTTTGTACTGGTAGATCCACAGGGAAATATTGTTGCCAAAGGTTTTCAGGCAAAAGAGCTGGATAAAATTCTGGCAGAGACTATCAAATAAATCGTTCATAGAGTAGGTTGTTTTTTTCTATAGACCAATGTAGTCGATGACGGAGTTGCAGATTTATACCTGCAACTCCGTTTTTTTATGAAAAGATTTATAATTCGGAAAGCCGGTTCAACCAGTATACCTTTTTGAACAGATGTTATATTTGAATGACTTATATACTTAATGAATATAACATCTGTTTGTAGTTTGTTCTTAAATTAACTGAAATAATGCTCATCTATCTTTGCGGTGTATAAGAAAAACAAATAAAATTTTAAACGATGAGTTTTATAAAGCATTCATTTATTGCATTTTCAAGTTTACTGCTTATTACAGCTTGTAGTAACGAAACACTAACAGAATTACCGGAAGTTGAGAAACCATTAGTAGAAAAGGAAAATATTAAAATGGTTGTCTTTTCCGATACCCATCTGATGGCACCTTCTTTACTTGTATCTGAGGGACAGGCATTTGAAGACTACATTAGTCATGACCGAAAAATGCTAAAGGAGTCAGGTGCTATTCTCGATGCTCTGATCAAAGAAGTAAATGCAGTAAACCCCGATATTATCTTGATTCCGGGCGATCTTACTAAAGATGGGGCAGAGGTATCACATCAGTTATTTGCCAATCAGTATCTACAAAAGTTGAAAGAAAAAGGTGCACAAATTTTTGTTGTGCCCGGAAATCATGATATAAATAATCCGCATGCTGTATCATTTAATGGCGATAGCAAACAACGCGTCAAAAGTGTAACTAAAGAAGAGTTCCGGTCCATCTATGCGAATTATGGATATGGTAAAACCATTGCGAAGGATGAAGCTTCTCTTACTTATGTTGCAGAGCCCTTTAAGAATCTGCGTATTTTAGGTATTGATGCCTGTTTATACACGCAGAATAGTTTTGAGAATGATATTTGTGTGACAGCAGGTGCTATCAAACCGGAAACGATGGAATTTATACGCAAGCAAGCTAAAGATGCAAAAGAAAAAGGTGTGAGAATGATTGCCATGATGCACCATGGGCTTGTAGAGCACTGGAATATGCAGGAAAAACTGATGGGTGAATATCTCATTGAGGATTGGTCTGCTTATGCCGATGAGTTTGCGGATTTAGATATTCAGCTTGTTTTTACAGGGCATTTTCATGCACAAGATATTGTAAAGCACGAAAATGGATCCGGTTTCGTATATGATATTGAAACGGGTTCGACAGTAACTTACCCATGTCCTTATCGCATAGTCAATTTGAATGCTAAACAAGCAAAGATTGAGTCTAAAAATATACAAAGTATCAATTATGATTTAGGCGGACAAAATTTTCCTCAGTATGCTCAATCCTATGTTGAGGAGGGTATTGGTGGTATTATTACCAGTATATTGCCTTTGCCGGATAATATTGCCGCACTGATCAAGCCTCTTGCATCAAACGCGATTATAGCTCATTATAAAGGGGATGAACAAATAAGTAACGAAGAGCTTTCGAAGATCAAATCATTTGCTTTTACTGCTAATCTGATAGCTCCGGGTATGGGGGATTTCCTTAAAGATGCAGCGCTGGGTTTATGGACAGACCTGAATCCTGCAGATAACACAATTACAATTGATTTATCTACAGGAAAAAATAATTAACCTAATCCTATATAACTCGTTTTCTGATTTATATCAGTACGACTCAAGCTTAACTCTCATTAAAAAGGATCAACTGAATTAGTTGATCCTTTGTGTATTATCTGATTTAACGTGTATGAGATAATATTTTACGATTTATTCAATAAGAAAAAACTATCATTTAGTCTCCTGACTTCTGATCTGATCAAGGATACGCTGTTTAACCTGACTGACTTCTTCTTTCGTAAATGCCTCAGGCAAATGATCCTTTTTATCTGTAGCTATTTTTCGGATAGCCTTATCTATAATGACAGCATCTTTTTCGTACTCTTTACAATAGCCACATAAAGACAAATGCATTCCGATCTGGATTTTTTCGATCAGAGTAAGTTTAGTATGCATTCGTTTTTCCATCAGATAGGTTGCTTTATGACAAGATAATACGAAGAAATGGATAATATCTTTATACATATTGGTATTTTATAGAGTTTTAAACCAGTTTATATCCAGACATTTTCTTAACTGAATACGGCTGCGTTGTAAGATTTTCCAATAATTACTTTGCGTAATATTCAGATAAACGCAAATATCAGAAGCTTTTTTCTCCGAGAAATATGCTTCGCTTACAATGATTTTCCATTGGGTTGGAAGTTTATTGATACATCCGCCAAAAACATGATTGAATTCCGGATCATTAATCAGCTCGTCCTCATCTCCCCAATCTACAGGTATTTGTTCCTCTTTCCATTCACCATGCTTGTCAAAAATGGATTGAAAAGAAGTTTGTGTCGATTTATACTTATGCTTATAGAGGTCAGCAATTTTGTTATGCAATACAGCCGTTAACCAGGTACGCACAGAGCTTCGACCTTCGAAAGAATCAGCAGACTGGTATAAAGATAAAAATACCTCCTGAACGACATCTTCCGCATCTTCCTTTACCGATAAAAGGGAATAGGCGCGATTTAATAAAAAGGAAGAGTGTTCATCAATCCAGCTTTCCAGTTGTTTGTTTGTAATCGTTGATTTAGGTT
>JBOFIZ010000008.1:0-7851 GCA_051650425.1 Bacteroidales bacterium | reverse complement strand
CGAAGGTCACTTCGGTTACCGTGGCAAATGATATTTCTTTTTCGGGTGTACAAAGTGTCACGCCTGTAATTACCTGATGCGTCTTATCAGATAATTCTTTTAGCATATTAATGGCATGTTCACGATCATTCGGTTTACCGAATACCTGATCACCGAGACAAACGATGGTATCAGCGGTAAGTAATATTTGTCCGGGTTTCAGAAAAGTTTTGTAGGCGTTTGCCTTATTTGCTGAAATATGTACTGCTATTTCTTCATTCTTTAAATGAGCAGGATAAGATTCATCAATATCCGGAAGTTTCACGACTTCAAAGTCAAGTTCCAATCCTTGCAATAACTCTTTTCTTCTGGGAGAGTTAGATGCTAATAATATTTTTTTGTCTTTAAGCATATCTTTAATTATTGGTGTTTACCAGCCAAATGCTTCCGATTGCATCCATTTGCCTTGAGTTTTTAATACTTGTTCGATAACATCGCGTGCACATCCTTTACCTCCTTCTTTAGTGGAGATATAACGGGATATGGATTTTATTTCAGAAGCAGCATCTTTAGGAGAACATGGGAGTCCGACAAGTTTCATGATTTCATAATCAGGAATGTCATCACCCATATACATAATCTCATTGAACTGAATACCTGTCTTTTTCATGAAATCATGCAGATCGTTGATTTTTACGGATGAACCCATGTATATATGTTGCAGACCCAGACTTTGAAAGCGGATACGTATTGCTTCTGTATTTCCACCTGTAATGATGCCTACCTGTAATCCTTGTTTCACTGCAAGTTGCAGGGCATATCCGTCTTTAATATTTACAACACGCATAGGTTCACCGCTTGGGTGTAAAGGTACACTGTCTGATGATAAAACACCATCCACGTCAAAAAGTAATGCTTTTATTTGTTTAAGATCGTAGTTTATATTACTCATAAGGATATATTCTGTTTAGTTTAGATGCGTGCAATAGCCATAAAGCATGCATGCAATGTTACGGTAATAATAATCCATAGATTCTCGGCGTTAAAACGGGACAATCCTGGAAATTTATATTCAAGTGCCTGATGATTGCAAGCTGAAAGACAATCACCACAATAAGTACAATTGTAGCCTATTTGGCCATTTTTTATATTGGATATATTCAGTGCGTCATACTTGCATTCTTTGATGCATTTCATGCATTGAGTGCAATCCTGGTTTAGTTGAAACCGGAATGGAGAAACCTTTTTGCTGAGGCTGACAATAGTGCCTACAGGACAATAGCCCGAGCAGTGGGTCATTACGCCTTTCTTACGTGAACCGAAAATCATAAATCCAATTCCAATAAGTCCGAATATTACAGCTAAAACAGATACGTAAGGTTCGGTTACATTCAATAGACGTAATAGAAATGCACTCAGGGTAATGATTATCAAAACTGTATATCGAATAACGGTCTTGTTTTCTTGAGTGTATTTTGCTTTACGTTTATTCCTGGTAGATGCATAATGATCAAAAGCACCAAAATAACAAAGCTGACTACACCACGCCGGTCCGGACAATAGAATAGTGCTGATAAGTAATATCGGCATAAAGCCTATTTCGAATCGATAAACAGGACCTGCAAGTATAAGTCCAGGTATAGGGAAGTGTAATTTTCCACTCATCAGGAATAGTGTGTCAACACCAATACCCAGCAATAGTTGAGAGAAAAAGACGAAAGAAAACAGGAGCCAGATTCTTCCACGCCAGATTTTTCTATCTTTCCGATTACTCATTTTCCATCCAATGAAAGCAGCATAGCAAGCAAATAAAGAAATTTGAATCCAACCCCCATTCATCATAAGTCTTTCACCTAACAGTAACGGCTGTTTCGGTTTTATCTGGACAATAGTCAAAAGAGACAGCGTTAAGATAAATGTCAGAATCGGAATATATAATCGGTTTTTTTGTACTGGCTGTATCATTTGGAATGCATTTTATGGATGCTTTTGCTTAATAACTGATACACTTCTTTATAATCTTTGTTCAATAGTGAAAGATGTTTATTAATAACATTTTCATCAAAACGTACGGCCGGTCCTGTTTGTGCCTGCTTAGGGTGAAGATGAGAAAGTTTTTTTGTAGTCTCCTCAATAAGCGGGATTAATACATCAAAAGGAATCTCTTTTTCTTCAAGAATATCAGCCGCAATAGCATACATGTGATTTGTAAAATTACATACGAATACAGCCGCCAGATGAATCTCTTTTCTCATTTCAGAGTTTAATAAGCGAACATTATTGCTTAGCTGATTTGCCAGATCTAAAAGTACAGATTCTGTCTGCTCATCGGATCCTTCAATAAAGAAGGGGATATGAGCGAAAGAGACTGATTTGTTTTTACTGAAAGTCTGTAATGGATAGAATACACCATATTTCTGTGTAAATGGTTTGAGTAGTTCCATAGGAATGCTTCCGGCTGTATGCACCCAGATACCGTTATTGGGCTTCATTGCGGAAAGAACATCTTTCAGCGCAGAATCTTTCAGTGAAAATATATATAAATCGGCATCAGTAGTTATCTGATCTAACTGATTGGTATAATCACAATTAATTTTATCTCCTAATAATTTAGCAGACTGAATAGTCTGGCTATAAACTTGTATAATCTGAATACTCTTTAATAAAGCAAGTTGAGGAGCTAATTGTGATGCCAGATTGCCGGCGCCAATAAAAACAATACGCATAAAAATAATTTATATTACCATTTGTCAATGTGGATTTTCTCCCATTGAAGTTTGTTTTCGTCGAAAGGTTCTCTGTTTTTGGCCTTATGTCCGATTGCAATAATAGATAATACCTGCATGTGCATAGGTATGTCGAGTGTCTCACGAACATATTCTTCAGACGATGTGCCATTTTCTGTTTCGCGATTTCTGATTTGTACCCAGCAACTGCCCAGCCCTAAATCTTCTGCCTGTAATTGCAGGTAGATCGATGCTATTGCAGCATCTTCTATCCATACATCATTTGCGAATGGGTCTGCACATACAACAATAGCCAATGGTGCTTTTTTTATCATATTTGCGCCATGCGCTTTACTCAGAGATAACTTCTCTAAAGTATCCTTGTTTTCAACTACAATGAAAGACCATTCAGTCGTATTTTTAGATGTTGGGGACATTAGTGCTGCCTTAAGCAATGTTTCTACATCTTCTTGTTTTAATAGTTCGTCGGTAAAGCTTCGTGTGCTTCGGCGATCCTTTATAAGTTGTTCGAATTTTCTCATTATTACTCAGATTCAAAACGTTTTCTTGAAATGACTCTACAGGCAAAAGTATATAGAATTCTTCTCTTCGCAAAGAATAACCTGATTACATCTGAAAAATGCTTATAGGTTTTCAATAATTGCTAAGATTGATTATTTGATTTGTAATCGATAGCTTCTTTTAAATCGTATTGGTTAGTAAGTGTAATTTATGTGTAATAGCGCTAAATATGAGGTCATGGACAGAACTAAATCAGTTGCTTTATAGTTTAGTGTAGGTTAAAACTGAACTCTAACTAAAAAGTAAATTTGTATGAAAAAGATTTTTTTGAGCTTTGTGGTCCTTATGTTTAGTGTAGTGGCTGTATCAGCACAGGATTGGTCTGAAAATAACAATAATCGTAATGGAGGTTATTATATGGGGCCGGGTATGATGTGGAACGATAATAATGGTTATGGTTGTTATGGACCAGGTATGATGTGGGGTAATTGGGGTAATAATGACTGGCATAAGCAGACTCAGTCTAATTTGAAGCTGAATCAAAATCAGGTGTCGAATTGGAATAATGTGATTTCACAAAGTTCTCAAAAGCAGAAAGCTGCTGATGACTCTATACAGTATTATGTAAATCAGATTCGTCGTTTGCAAAAGAATAAATCTGATATGGTTCAACAGGATTTAAATCAGATTAAACAAACACTGACTCCGGAACAATATACTCAGCTGTTGCAGGAATTAGTGACAAAAAAATAATGATTCAAAATCAGAAGAGCATTTAATTAAACTTCAAAAATAAAGACTTCGTGAAACAGGATCTTAAGATGTTTGTTTCGCGAAGTCTTTATTTATTTATGATATCAGAATTGATCGAGAATTTTAAATTCTGCATTCGGATAATGCTTATTCATATATGCCTTTAAGTAATTCATTGTATCTGCCTCAATGACCTCATCAGCCTTTGGGTAGAGATTATATACAAGCATAGCAATATCCAAACCTCTCTGTCGGATCAGTTCGAGAGACATAAGTGTATGGTTGATGCTTCCTAACTTGCCCGATGTAACAAGTATAACAGGATAACCTTTATCCTGCATATAATCCAGAGTAAGGTATTCTTTGGTGATAGGAACCATGATTCCACCGGCACCTTCTAGCAGAACGACATCATATTTATTAGCAAGCTTTTCTGTTGCCTTATCAATAATATTCAGGTCGATAGTTCTGTTGTCAATGGTTGCTGCAAGATGTGGTGAACAGGGGTATGTGAAGATATACGGACAAGTTGTTCCGTCTTTATCATCTTCGTTCAACGCTGTGTTCATAATTCTTCTGTGCTCAACGATATCCTCTGATTCTTCAGTACAACCTGTTTGAATCATTTTCTGGGTAATAGTATTAACTCCTTTGTTAAGGAGTTCCCGGGCAATGACTCCGGTAGCAGCCGTTTTGCCAACGTTTGTATCAATACCAGTTATAAAATATATTCCCTTCATGCTTATTCCTCCGTTTGAATTAACTCAGCAAAAGCTTTAGGCAGATAATTAATAATATCCGAAGCATTCATGCAATATTGAGTAAGCTCAGTCGCAGCATGATCACCTGCAAGTCCATGGATGTAATTTCCGGCAATAGCAGCCTCAACAGGATTATAACCCTGACATAGCAGAGAAAGAATAATCCCTGTGAGAACGTCACCAGATCCTGCTGTCGCCATTCCCGGATTGCCAGACGTATTGAAAAATACATTCCCGTTAGGAATAATAGTAGCCGTGTAAGCACCTTTTAATACGACCACTAGTCTGAATTGTTTAGCTAGCTTAATCGCTTTTTCAAGGCGGGAATAAGCCGATGTACTATCTCCCATAATCCGGTCAAATTCTTTCGGATGTGGTGTAAGGATTGATCCCTCAGGAATCTGATTTAATAGATTCTTATGTTGTGCGATGATGTTTAACGCATCAGCATCAATTACCATTGGTTTGCCCCGGCGTTGAAGTAATTGAGATAAAGCAGCAAGAGTTTCTTTTTCTGTACCTATTCCCGGACCTACAGCAACATTGCTAAACGTTTCTGTAAACGGAGCCTGAGAAAAACAGGTTTGGGATGCATCCGGACTATAGATAGCTTCAGGTACGGATGTCTGTATGATCGCATTTGCTATTTTAGGAGCGTGTATTGTCAGCAGACCGATGCCAGAGCGATAAGCTGCCTTAGCTGCTAATTGTGCAGCACCCATCATACCTAATCGTCCCGCAATAAGCAGGCCATGTCCATAATCGCCTTTATGCGAGAATCTGGCTCTTTCTTTCAGGATTGCTGATACTTCAATGTGCGAGATCTGATAAAATGCTGAATCGCAGTTCTGAATAGCTTCCGGTTCAAGATCTATATCCAATACCTTGTATTCTTTTATATATTTGACAGAGTCAATTAAAAAGAATACAATTTTAGGCTGTTGGAAGCAAAGTGTGAGATCAGATTCAATAATCGCATTGGGATCATTTTCCGTATTGTTCTCGCTAAACAGTCCTGATGGAATGTCAATCGAAAGCTTGAAGGAAGGGGTGGAGTTTATGTATCTGACGATACTTGCAAAACCACCGGAAAGAGGTTTGTTTAGTCCGGAGCCGAATAAGCCATCCACAATCACTGTGCGGGTAGTCAATACGGGCGGTTTAAACTCAGCTAATACTTCATAGAAATCGGCCAAAGGTTCATTGACCAGTTGCTCCCGGAAGTGAGTGCAAGCATCACTTAGCTCTTTATTAGGGCAGAATAGGAATGTCTTTACATTGTATCCTGCACGAATAAGCAAAATGGAAAGAGCCAAAGCATCGGCGCCATTATTGCCCGGACCTGCAAATACAACGAATGGAGTATCTAATGACCATCTGCTAATGATTTCATTATACAGTGCATTTGCAGCGCGTTCGATAAGGCCAACAGTTGTGATGCCTTGCTTTTCTATGGTTTGCTTGTCTATTTGTTTTGTGTCGATTGATCTGAATAGCTTCATAGCGTCAATATTTGAAACTTTATATTTCCTGCAAAAATAGCTGTTAATAGTTAAATAATAGAGTCTATTATGTTCTTTTTTTTCTATATTTGCAGCCAACTTTCTAAAAAGGGGAACAAGAAAGTTTGATGTATAGATTTTATAAAATGTTTATTTGTCTGTCTTTGTTTCGATTAAGGCTTTGTTGATAAAGATATTAATTGATGTTGTCAGGAGATGGATAGGTAAACTTTTTTCTAATCAACATGTTTTGAAAGTAATAAATAAAAGTATATGAATATAATTCAGGTAAAAGATAAATCATTCAAACCATTTATCTCTAACGAAGTTTTACAAGAGAATATTTCTCGTGTTGCTAAGCAAATGAATGAAGAGCTGGCAGATAAAAACCCACTGTTTATTGGTGTGCTTAACGGTTCTTTCATGTTTATTGGCGATTTGATGAAATATGTAACAATTCCATGTGAAGTTACATTTATCAAGTTTGCTTCGTACGAAGGTACACATTCAACAGGAACTGTAAAAGAGATATTCGGGTTGACAGAGTCTGTAGAAGGACGCACAGTTGTTATATTAGAAGATATTGTAGATACTGGTAGAACAATGGAACGTTTGATTGCTGACTTGAAAAAGAAAAATCCGGCAGAAATTAAAATTGCATCTTTGTTAGTTAAACCTGAAGCAATCATTTGTGATGTAACTGTAGATTATACGGTTATGGAGATTCCAAATGATTTTATCGTAGGGTATGGTTTGGATTATGATGGATTTGGTCGTAATCTGAAAGATATCTACGTGATTAACGATTGATAAAAGCAGAGCCAGTATATTGGCTTACTTAATATAAAAATATAAGATATTAGATTTATGTTGAACATTGTTATTTTTGGAGCTCCGGGATCAGGTAAAGGAACTCAAAGCGATTTGATTAAAGAAAAATATGGTTTATTCCATATCTCTACAGGAGACGTTCTAAGATCTGAGATTAAAAACGGAACAGAGCTAGGTAAAATTGCTGAAGGATATATCTCAAAAGGACAATTGGTTCCGGATCAATTAATTATTGATATGTTGGCGTCTGTTTTGGATGCAAACAAAGGAGTTAAAGGTGTAATCTTTGATGGTTTCCCACGTACAATTGCTCAGGCAGTTGCTTTGGACGAGATGTTGAAAGCTCGTGAAACAGCTGTTAGCGGTGTTGTTGCTCTTGAAGTTGAAGAAAATGAATTGATCCAGCGTCTTTTGAAACGTGGTGAAATTTCAGGTCGTTCAGATGATAACATGGAGACAATTAAAAGCCGTTTGGATGTATATAACAACCAAACATCTCCTCTTATCGATCATTACAAAGCAAGCGGTAAATATATCGGTATCCAGGGTATGGGTTCTATCGATGATATTTTCGGTCGCATTTCTCAAGCTATTGATAAACTATAAAAATAAAGATGAGCGCGAGCGGCGGGAAACTATTTTTCTCGTCTCTCGCCACTCGTCACTCGTCGTTTAATTATGGAATCAAATTTTGTCGATTACGTAAAAATATATTGCCGTTCCGGTAAAGGTGGTGCGGGTTCTCGTCATTTACATCGTGACAACTGGACTGCTAAA
>JBOFIZ010000007.1:0-11919 GCA_051650425.1 Bacteroidales bacterium | reverse complement strand
TTTTTTATGAATTGCAAAATTAATTTTTTTTGCAATTACACGAAATCTTTATCTGTTTTTTTGTTCTGTATTTCAAATCTTTCGGTCTAAAAAACAGCTAATTCTCAAAATCCGTTACACTCTCTGAAAAAATCAAGGGATTCGAAGATTTCGTTTTTCGTAGCAACCTGATTTATTTGAATTTCGCCAATATCCGAAAGTAGTGTAACATTCACCTCTTTGGATTCATTTTTCTTGTCATGAGTCATTAGTTCATAAAGTTCTTCATACTCATTGCAAGTAAAATAAAATGAACCATAGATGGTTTTTATAAAGTCAACGGCTTCACGAAGTTTCGTTACCGGAAATCCTTGTTTCTTGTGAGAAATATATAACTCACAAACAATCCCCCAGGCTACGGCGTAGCCATGTGGCACTTCTTTATGTATACGCATTGCATAACTTTCGAATGCATGTCCGAAAGTATGTCCGAGATTCAATGCTTTTCGTAATCCTTTTTCGTAGGGATCAGAATTCACAATACGTTCTTTTATTTTGACTGATTTACCCAGAAGCGGTGTCAATTGATCAAGATTCTTCGTTTCTAAATCGTAGGACACAATTGAATTCCACGTATCATCCGAATCAATCAGTGCATGTTTGATCATTTCGGAATATCCGGATAAGAATTCCGTATTGGTCAGTGTATGTAAAAACTCTGTCGTTATGATTACATATTTTGCATTACTGAATACCCCGACTTCATTTTTCAATCCATTGAAATTAATACCTGTTTTCCCTCCTACTGCTGCGTCTACCGATCCCAGCAAAGTTGTCGGAATATTTATATAAGTCATTCCCCGTTTGAAGGTAGAGGCAGCAAACCCACCTAAATCGGTGATCATTCCTCCACCAAGATTTATCATGAGCGATTTACGTGTTGCGCCATTATTGCTTAAATATTCCCAAACCTCGGCCATCGCTCCGATATTCTTATTGGCATCTCCGTTTTTAATTGTTATAACTTGCGCTTGCTCTCTGATTTCTTCATTAATCAAGGGCAGACAATAACAATTGGTTTCGGTGTCTGTCAAAATAAATAATTTATCGAATTTAAGACCGTCAAATAACTGTGTCAAAGTTTCGGATAACTTGTGTGTTATTAGCAAAGGTTGTGTCATAATAGATTGTGTTATAAAAAATAGGGAGACAGGTCTGTTGACCTGCCTCCACAAATATAAGAATTAATCTATTCGCTTAGAAGCTGTTTTGAATATTTTATTTCTTCAAGAACTTGTACGTCATCAATTGATAAGCTAAACGGGCAGCTAAGAAATCCGATGCTCTTTCTTTCGGATTCGGACAAAGCTCTACAATATCTATCCCTACTACATTGTAACGTTCAATAACGGAACGTAAGAAATGAAGTACCTGATAATACTGCATACCTCCCGGCTCCGGCGTTCCTGTCGAAGGCAATACAGACGGATCAAACACATCAAGATCAATTGTTATATAAACATTTTCGCTCAGTGTCCCTAACGCTTTTTCTTGCCAATCGTTTTGAAGCATAATCTTATGAGCGAAGAAGATTCTTTCTTTATTTGCATAAGGCAACTCTTCAACACACATACTGCGAATACCTACTTGTGTAATCGGACACAGTCTTTGTGCCTGATACATCACACAGGCATGATTCAGTTCACTGCCTTCATAAAACGGGCGTAGGTCTGAATGGGCATCCAGTTGCAGAATAGTAAGATTGTCATACTTCTCAGCCATAGCCTGAATTGCACCGATACTTACGGTATGATTACCACCAATTGTAAATGGGAATTTCTGATCATCTACTAACTTGGCAATACGGTCATAAACGGCCTGACAAAGCGCTTCCGGTGTTTCATCAATTAAAACAGGTTCGGCTGTATGAATTCCGTTTTTGTATCCTTCCGTTTCTGTTTCGACATCATACCACTCTAATGCTACCGAAGCATCTAAGAGTGCTTCGGGACCTTTCTCCGATCCTTTAACCCATGTACTGGTAGCATCATAAGGAACCGGAACAACTACCGCCTTCGCAAATTCATAATCTGAGTAAGGCGAAGTTAAACCTGCAAAATTTTCCATTTTATAATCTGTTTATAGGTTATTACCATTTATAAAAAAAAGGTGACTGAATAAGTTCAGCCACCTTCGTTTTAATTTTTATATTGACTCCAGACCAGTGATGTTTTAAACACCGGAACACCATTGAATTCTTGCTTTAAGAGTTCGATAGCCGATGGTCCAAAGTAGTTAGCTACAGCAGCAATTGATGTTTGTCCTGTATACGAATCCTGTACTTCATTAACCGCAACCGGTATTACGTGAACAGATTCTGTCATTGAAGCATCAATTGTTTTGTTTTCTTTTTCATACTTCTCTGCTATTGTTTTGATAAATGGAGCAATATTCGAGAATGTATATGTATAAGAAGTTGAGTCGTATTTAGCAACAAAAACACTTTTCCCGATTGGGTTCTTTGTTTTGTCTTTGTACAATTTATCTTCGAAGAAGCTTTTTATTTCCGATTTCGGAATAAACATAATGTAAGGTGGCGCCTTGAATGTATTTGCTTCTGCACTTGGACGTGTTGTACCAAATTGTAGTCTCAACGAGTTGATTTGAGCTCCTTTTGTATCTGTTATCATCTTCCCGATCGGAATTGTCAGATTTGTAGCAAGCCCTGCAGGTGATTTCAAATAAGTTTTGGTCTTATTATTCTCCGGAGACAATAAATCTTCCATATCCGTATTTGAAATATTATTCATTTGAATTACCTCATCCGTTACAGGTAAATAAGTTATTTTTACTGCTGTGGAATCTAATAATCCTACATGATCATCTCCTTTTTTATCCAGTTTATATGTATAATACAAACGAATCTGTGTTTGAGAGATATTAACAATAGATCCGCGTCCAAAAGCATGCTCAACATATACGCCTTTAAAGAATTTCGTAAAGTTGCTCAAGTTTTCAAATGAACTCTTATTGTTAGCATATTCCTTTGCAAAACGATCAGTCAATGTTTGATCCAGCTTCACTACAATTGATGGATAGTATCCTTCTTCGCTACTAACTGAATCAGGAACAGTCGGATCAAATACTGAGTACCCTTTCGCTCCTAATAAAATGTTTTTTTGACAAAAATCGTTTGGATCCGCATTTGTATAATAATCTTCGATCAAGGCTTTATTCAGTTCAAATACTGAAACGCCCATCGGCGCAAGCTTATCTCCTAACCACGATCCTGTTTTTGCATATCCAAGCTCTAAATCCATAGAGTCGATACTTACAAAGGTTGACGGATCTTGTATTAATCCGGTCGGACAATAAAATTGACACATATAGTCTGACTCAAGAGTTCCAAAAGACTTATCGGTATAACTCCCCAACATACCATAATATGTCTTCGCATAAATAGAATCGACTTTGACGGTCATCCCATCTACACCTAAAGTATCGGTAAATACTTCTAACTGATCTTGTCCGGGTTGAATAGAGGATCCAACATCCGTTAAAGTATCATTACAAGCAACAAAAGCAGTAGCAAGTGTTGCTATAACAGGCAAAAATTTGATCTTCATACATTCCAATGTTTTTCAATGATTCTCGAGATAGACTCGCATCAAAGATCTAAATTATTTATTGTTTGCAGTTTCCCAAACCAAATCGTAAAACTCATTGAATTTGTCGATATAAACATCTGCCGGCTGATGATCTAATACAGGCATTCCTTTTGCTCTGGCATAGTCCATCACATTTTGATTCACTGTCTCAGATCCTTGAATAACCCCGTCACAGAAGTCAATTACAAATTTGTATAAGTCCTCGCAAGAAATTTCTTTCCCGATAACGTCTGCTAAATCACTATCGGTAATACCATCCATTTTCACTAAGTCTGCAAAGTTACTTTCGAATGGTACTTTATAATCATTATCGTAAACAGATAAAACTATTTTTGCATTTGCAAAACAAGGATCATCTTTGTATGCACGTTTGATGTATAAAGCTGTCAATGCAGCAAACCAACCATGGCAATGAACTACATCCGGGATCCAGCGCAACTTTTTCACTGTTTCTAATACTCCGCGACAAAAGAAGATACTTCTTTCATCATTATCCGGAAATTCATTCCCTTCTGCATCCGTAAAAATAAATTTACGTTGGAAGTAATCATCATTATCGATAAAATAAACCTGCATTCTTGCAGATTGAATAGAAGCAACTTTAATGATTAGCGGATGGTCTGTATCATCAATGATAAGATTCATACCAGAAAGTCGGATTACCTCATGTAACTGATTTCTTCTCTCATTAACCAGCCCGTAGCGAGGCATAAACGTACGAATTTCTTTCCCACGCTCCTGAATTCCCTGCGGTAAATTTCTACTGATTGTTGATATTTCTGTTTCAGGTAAATAAGGTGTTACCTCTTGAGATATGAATAAAACCCTTTGTGCCATCTTACTATATGTTATATTTTGATTGTTATGGTTATACCAATTTAAGTGGCAAATATAATAATAATAATTTTCAAAATTACAAATAGTGACCCTGAAATGTGCCTCTTTCTTTCAATCTGTTATTTAATTTATTGGTAAATTCATAATTTTTTAACCCCCAATCGGGTGCTATAAGCAGATTCTTGGGTGATTGTGAAACAAATCTCTCAACTACAAAATCAGGATTTAATCGCTCAATAAAATCAATTGCAAGATCAATATACTCATCAGCTGTAAATAAATGGAAATCTTCCGGATGTAAAGAAAACTCTTTGGCCATTTTAGTTCCTCGTATCAATTGCAACTGATGCAATTTCACTGTTGTCAATGGGAGTTGTGAAATTCTTGAAGCATGCATTAATATCTCTTCGTGAGACTCTCCCGGCAAACCCAAAATCAAATGCGCCCCGGTCGGAATACCACGAAGAGCTGTCCGGCTAATTGTTTCTACCGATTCTTCATAAGTATGGCCACGATTAATTCTTTCTAATGTTCGGTTTAAAGTTGATTCAACCCCATACTCAACCATCACATAAGTCCGTTTACTCACATCCACTAAATAATCAAGTAACTCGTCAGGCATACAATCCGGACGAGTTCCGATAATTAATCCGACAACATCTGGATGAGAAAGAGCTTCTTCATATTTAGGTATTAAATTATTCAGATCATCATACGTATTTGTATAGGCCTGAAAATAGGCTAAATATTTCATCTCGGGATATTTTCGTGCAAAAAACACAATCCCTTCATTTATCTGATCTGTAATTGTTTTTTCAGTATGACAATAATCAGGACTAAAGGTCTGATTATTACAGAAAGTACAACCTCCAAAACCTTTACTTCCGTCACGGTTCGGACATGTAAATCCGGCATTTATTGATATCTTCTGAACTTTAAAGGGAAATATCCCTTTTAAGTAAGTACCAAAATCATTATATCGATTCATGTAATTGATTTTAAACTTTTATATTAGTAGTTTCCCACTGCAAAAATTACTTATGTATAATTTATACATATACAAAGTTAACGAATTTGTTGTCTTTGTAGATATATATACTATTTTTGTACTTCTAAAAAAATACAGAAAAAGAACAGAAAATGAAAAACAAAGTAACAGCTGCTTTATTGTGCTTTGGAGCTTTATTCTCAACGCTTATCGCTCAGAATACTGAGGATAACTTTTTGCGTGACATAACCTCCGGCAAATATGCTTCAAAAGGCATTAAAAATTTAAGATCTATGGCTGATGGCGAACACTATACATCCATGAATGATCTGAATAATATGATTATCAAATATTCATATCGTACTGGCAAAGCAGTAGATACACTTTTTAATGCTAATACAGCAAAAGATTGCAACTTTAAAAACTTCTCGGGTTATGAATTAAGTCCTGAAGAGAGTAAGATTCTTTTGTACAAAGATATAGAGCCAATATATCGTCACTCATTTAAGGCTAACTACTTTGTCTACGAAATAAAACGAAACAAAGTAAAACCTCTTTCTGAAGGCGGAAAACAACAGGAAGCAACATTTGCTCCTAACGGAAAAATGGTTGCCTTTGTCAGAGATAATAATTTAATTCTGGCAAAACTGGATTATGAAACTGAATCGGCTATTACAAAAGACGGCAAAATGAACGAAATCATCAATGGTATTCCTGATTGGGTTTATGAGGAGGAGTTTGCGTTTAGTCGTGCTTTTGAATGGGCTCCCGATTGTTCCCACCTGGCATTTATTCGCTTTGATGAAACTAATGTAAAGGAGTATTCTTTTGATATGTATAAAGGCTTAGATCCAGCTTATCCTCAATACACTCTTTATCCCGGTGCATTGAAATATAAATATCCGAAAGCGGGCGAAGAAAATGCCAAAGTATCTGTGCATACGTACAATATCAAAACTCGCGATATTAAACGCATGAATGTTCCTTTAGATGCTGATGGATATATTCCAAGAATTCGCTTTACGGAAGATCCCGAACACTTAGCTGTATTCACAATGAATCGTCATCAGAATATTCTGAATATTCATTATGTAAATCCAGCCTCTGGCATCAGTCGTTTAGTATTAAAAGATGAAAGTCAGTATTATATTAATAATGACAATTTGGATATGATTCGTTTTTATCCTGATCAGATCATTTTTGCAAGCGAAAAAAGTGGAAACAGACAATTATATGCATATAGCCATGTTGGCACCCTGATAAAACAGATTACAGATGGTAAAGAAGATATATCAAACTTTCTAGGATATGACCCTATTAAGAAAAGCTACTTCTATGAAGCTACTGATAACGGACCATTAAGAAAAGCTGTTTTTATGGTTGATCCAAAAGGCAAAACAAATAAACTTTCTCAATCGTCTGGCTGGAATAGTGCTTCATTTTCGAATAATTTTAAATACTTTATCAACAACTATTCATCAGCAACCACTCCTCCTTTGATCACAGTTAATGATGCATCAGGGAAGAATATACGTACATTGCAAGATAATGCAGACTTAATTAATAAAATAAACAATTTAAATAATTACTCCCGTAAAGAATTCTTTACTTTTAAGACTTCTGATGGTACTGTATTAAACGGATGGATGATGAAGCCTGCAAATTTTAATCCAAATAAAAAATATCCGGTTGTAATGACTCAATACAGCGGGCCTTTCTCACAACAAGTTAAAGACCAATGGAGTTTCGGATGGGAACAAGCTTTGGCTAATCAGGATTTTATTATTAGTTGCGTTGACGGTACAGGTACAGGTGGACGCGGTGAAGCGTTTGCAAAACAAACGTATCTTAAACTTGGCCAAAAAGAGGCACTTGATCAGGTTGAGGCTGCAAAATATCTGAAAACTCTTTCTTTTGTGGATGCTGATAATATTGGAATCTGGGGATGGAGTTTTGGGGGATATACTACTCTTATGAGTATGTCAGTAAGTAAAAACATAATCAAAGCAGGTGTTGCTATTGCTCCCGTTACTGACTGGCGATATTATAATACCATTTATACTGAAAGATATATGAGAACTCCTCAGGAGAATAAAGAAGGATATGATCAGGGTTCTCCAATATTCCTGGCAAATAACTTTAATGGCTCATTGCTTTTAATTCACGGAACTGCCGATGATAATGTACAATATCAGAATACAACTGAATATGCGGAGGCTTTAGTTCAAGCTAATAAACAGTTTGATATGCAAATATATACAAACAGAAATCATAGTATATTTGGCGGCAATACAAGATATCATCTATATACAAGAGTGATAAACTTTTATCAAAGAGAGCTCAAATAGCTCTCTTTTTAAATGTCAATTAGAGCTATCTCTAAGTAATAACTCATCAATCCAAGCGCGGTTAACTTATGTTAATTGACTCACATGTTGTAAAACTTAAGATTTCTAATTGTGTTATATGTTTATCTTATATTCTCACTGTACTGAATGAAATCATTTAAGTCAATTTTCCAAAGACAGTTGTTTAGTCCAGCTATAGGATTTGTTCCAGCAATCATATTTATTTTACTCGATCTTTTCATTGGTGTAAAATATGCTATGACAATAGCTTTTACTGCTAATATATTATTAGTGATATTGGCACTTAAACAATTTAAGAAGCAGGTTTATAATTTTATGATATTTGCTTCTATATTAATATTCGGTATTTTTATGGCTATCAGCCATCTCTGGTTCTTCAAAGATTATGAGTTCTATGCTCCCATAATTTTGGAGTTTATTACTATTTTCATATCGGTCATATTTTTATTTACGAAAAATCAAATTCTTGCAGTATTAAAAAATACGTTTAGAGCTCAATATTTCGTTTCGATTAGAAATAACTTTTATGAATATGTATGGCTTACAACAGTCTTATTGAAAATCTTTTCAGTTCAGATTGTTTTCTCTATAGTATACGAATTATCACCAGTCATCAATACGGAATTTCTAAATGCTATATTCTATAGGCAGACTCCTTTATATACATTTATTCTCTTATTCTTGTACGAGCAAATAAGATTGAAGTTTATTCAAAAGAATCTTATCCAAGAGGAATGGGTTCCTGTTGTAAGTGAATCGGGAGCTGTTATTGGCCGTATTGCAAAATCGGAATTAAAGTCTGATCATAAAGATCTAATTTTCCCAGTTGTGAAAATTGCATTTATTTGCAACAATATGGTATATTTAATCAGAGACAGAAAGTCTGGACAATATAACTGGCCTATTAATCGATTGCTACCATATGGCGTTGACTTAAAAAAGTTCATTAATTCAATATTGAGTGAAGAAAAAGGAAATTCACTTAATAATCCAAGATTATTAATGAAATTCATCGAAAATACTTCTAAACATAAACAGCTTGTATTCTTGTATACCGTAAATATTGATGAGAAATATTCACCAAAGGGCAAAGTCAATGGAAAACTGTGGCTGGCTTCTCAAATAGATGATAATCTCGGTGTAGGATTATTCTCTAATCAATTTGAAGAAGAATATCAGTTTATACGTGCTACTGTCTTGGTTGATCATGATGAACTCATCTCAACTCATTTATAAAAAAGGCCTTGCATAAAACATGCAAGGCCTTTTCTTTATTCTAAGTAAGTATATCCATATAAACCAGAACGATAAGTTGATAAGAATTCTCGTCCTTCTTCAGGGGTGATTACTCCAGATTTCATAGAGGCTGTTACCCATGTTTCAACCTTCCTCACCATTTTCTTTGGATTATATTCTACATATTCCAAAACATCCGCAATTGTCTCACCATCGATAATCTGTTCTATCTCATACCTATCTGAGTATACACTAACGTGCACAGCATTCGTATCTCCGAATAGATTATGTAAATCCCCCAAAATTTCTTGATATGCACCGACTAAAAAGACTCCTATATAATAAGGTTCTTTCGTTTTGACTGAATGAACAGGTAAGTGATACGAGAAATTTCTTGTTGAAATAAAGTTATCAATTTTACCATCAGAATCACATGTTACATCTTGGAGTGTTGCCGTATGCTCAGGCTTCTCATCTAAACGTGTAATTGGCATTATCGGAAATATTTGATCGATTGCCCATGAATCTGGTAATGATTGAAAC
Organism: Bacteroidales bacterium; assembly: GCA_051650425.1. Taxonomy (GTDB): domain Bacteria; phylum Bacteroidota; class Bacteroidia; order Bacteroidales; family UBA7332; genus UBA7332. The sequence goes on along the minus strand of JBOFIZ010000007.1, from coordinate 2,299 downwards.
AGAGAGAAGTTACAATAATATTTATCTGGTAACATCTTTGCAATTGATTTCAACTCATCTGGGGAGTGCTTGATTTCTGATGCAATCTGATGTACTTCTCTTGCAACAGACCAAAATAGCTTTTCTATTTGAGCGCGGGTGCGTAAATCAAGTAATCCCAGACTAAACATATTTAAAGCTTCTTCTCGAATTTGAAGAGCATCATGCCATGTCTCAATCAAACGTGGTTGATTCAATTTTTCCCATAATTGATATAGCTCTTTTACTAATTCATGATCAGATTCTGAAATTTCTTCATTATCATTCCAGGAAGGCAACGTTGCTGTTTCTAATACTTCAAATACAAGTATTGAATGATGGGCTGTAAGCGAACGACCCGATTCTGTTATTATATTAGGTTGCGGAATATCATTTTTCTTACACGCATCAACTAGTGAATATATAGAATCATTTACATATTCTTGAATAGAATAATCCATACTACTCTCACCAATCGATGAACGTGTACCATCATAATCAACACCTAATCCTCCTCCTATGTCAACAAATTCAATATTAAAATTCATCTTACGAAGCTGAACATAAAATTGTGCGGCTTCCCTTAATGCATTCTTAATACGTCTGATTTTTGTAACCTGACTTCCTATATGAAAGTGTATTAGTTTAAGACATTCATGCATGTCTTTCTTATCTAAGTAATCAAGTGCCTCAAGTAACTCACTTGAATTTAAGCCAAATTTACTTACATCACCACCTGACTCTTCCCATTTACCACTACCAGAACTCGCCAGTTTAATACGAATCCCAATATTAGGTTTTATCTTGAGTCTTTTAGCTATAGAAATAATCTCTTTTAGTTCATTTAATTTCTCTACTACCAAAAATATACGTTTACCCATTTTCTGAGCTAATAACGCTAATTCGATATAGGCAGAGTCCTTATACCCATTACAGATAATCAATGAATTTGGATCTGTATTAATAGCTAATACAGCATGTAACTCTGGTTTAGATCCTGCTTCTAAGCCAATATTGAATTTTTTACCATGGCTCACAATTTCTTCAACTACCTGACGCATCTGATTTACCTTTATCGGATAAATGATAAAGTTCTGAGCAGTATAACCATACTCTTCAGAGGCAACTTTAAAGCAGTTAGAAATCTTCTCTATACGATTATCCAAGATATCTGGAAAACGCAAAAGAACAGGAGCTTCGACGTCTCTAAGTTGAAGCTCATCCATCAAATCTTTTAGATCGACTGGAACACCATCTTCACGAGGAGTCACTTGAATGTGCCCCTTCTTGTTAATTGAAAAGTACTTCAGACCCCAACCTTTAATATTGTAAAGTTCTGCTGAATCTTCAACACACCATTTTCTCATTTCTTATCTTTACAGTGATGGTTAAAAAATATATTAACTCTTGACGTTTGAATAGCCGTCTATATATAAACAGAATGCTACAAAAATCGGTTTGCGAAATTATAAAAAAAGATATAGAAATGCTCCATTTTAATATTATATAATCATAATATAATGGTTTGAGCACCAAATACATCTATCTTAAGTTCAATAAAGAATAAATATGTAGAATATTTCAATCTTAACAATTCCTTCAAAAAGGGAAGTACATCTAGTTATTTTTTCTGATATCAATATTTCGTATTCTTAGTACGATCAAAAACTAAAAATTAGAGCAGCTACAAAACAAACAAGTTTATAAGATGTAATCCGAACAATTTATTAATTCTATTTCCATTACAAATTATACATAAACTATTTTTATTTATTTTACATTAGTTTGCTTATGGATCTTTCCACACATAAAATCAGTCCTGATAAACAATGATCTAGCAGTTTACAACAATAACAGAAACATCATTTAGAGAAATCTCGTATATAAAATTATTCATATTTAGAATATACAAAATATATGTAATCTAATCCGACTTTTAATTCTCACAACTATTTGACTTGATCCAATATTAGAGTGAAGTCACGTAAATAAAATACAGTTGATGTATCCATTTAATTCAGCAGCATATTGAAATTTACACGTTATCAATTCTTTCCAACTTGATACTATAACGAACTTGCACAACCTATGATATATCTACCATAACGACAAAAGCCCCTCAGCAATAAGCTGAAGGGCTTTCTAAAGACGGCGGCAACCTACTCTCCCACTATACGCAGTACCATCGGCGTTGTTGGGCTTAACTTCTCTGTTCGGAATGGGAAGAGGTGGAACCCCAACACTATAACCACCTGAATATCTTTAATCTTTGGTTATAACA
>JBOFIZ010000006.1:0-1051 GCA_051650425.1 Bacteroidales bacterium | reverse complement strand
AAAGGCTCAATTAAAGTTTACAGTAAAGAAGGTGGAAATTTATTATGGGAAGATGTTGATGGCTTTGAAGATGGTAAGATCGGAACAATTTGTTTTGCTGATTATTTAGACAATCCATCTGAATCGTACTATATTGAGATTTCTCTAAATAATAATTTCCTGAATCCAAAACCTCAGATCTATGCAGGTACTGTACCTGTCTCAGAATTATTGAAGTTTAGACTCGTATCACAATGGAGTAGCTCGATGAATGCTTTGCATGTTCAGTTATGTCCGGGAAAAGATACATGTTTCTTCGGTAGTTATATTTGTCTAAAGGATAAATAATAAAATGCTTACATCTATCAAATTATGAAAACAATTAAATCGTTGCTCTGTATATTACTAGGAGCATTCCTTTATACTGGTTGCTCAATAAATGATCAGCCGGATAATTCAAATGAAATAAATACTGTTACATTTCAGTTTGATGCCAAAAAAGTTTTTGATACAAAAGCATTAAGTGCGATTGAAGGCTATCAACAATGTTTGGGAAATATAGATGCTTCCACTCTTTATGTTGATATAGCATTAACTGGACCTGAAACAAAAGTATTGACCAATGTTCCTGTGAAATTGTTCGGGGATAATTTAAAAACAGATCCGATCGAACTTAAATCAGGTGAATATACAGTTACTAATGTAATCGTTTATTCAGGTACTACTCCGATATATGCAGGTGTAGTTGCCACTAATCCTCTACCTCTTTTTGCACCTTTCGTTCCTGTTGAAGAACTGATGGGTAATAAAAAATTCACATTACAGAATTATACCAAACCAACTATTACATTGTTTGTGCTATGTGCTCAAAAAGAGCCTGCAACAAATTTTGGTATGCCTAAATTTGAGCTAAACAGAATCGAGGTTACTTGTTTCGACATATTTGTGAATGTATGTGATCAATATGGCGAACATGTGGTTGGAGAAGGTACTGTTTATTTAATGCCTCATAATGCAGCTTCGAACGGAGCAATGCCTGACTTTTCAAAAGCGTTGTATCAAGACTCATTTA
>JBOFIZ010000005.1:0-1375 GCA_051650425.1 Bacteroidales bacterium | reverse complement strand
GTTGTTGCTCCTGAAAAGTTTGGATTGTTAATTCCATTGCTTTTTCCCAATTCGAATCAAAAACACTCCTGTCTCCTGTAATTTTCCAATAATGATAGGCAAGGCGAATCGGATAACATAGGGAATCAATTTCCCATTTACGTTCATGAAGTTCTTTCTTCATATCCGTCATATCTGTCTCCCAGTAACTACCTGTTGGTCCATCATTGAAAGCATTGGCATAGGGGTCGAAGCAGATACAAGCAAACTGTCGTCGAATAAGTCCTTTAATCATTTGTTGCAGAGCTGCATCATTTTTCATCAGAGGCAAATAGGGCCATACCTGCGCAGACGAATCGCGAAGCCACATTGCATCAATATCGCCGGTAATAATAAACGTATCAGGATTGCCCTGGTCATCTATTTTATATTTAACGGTTGTGTCTAATGTATTTGGAAAACAGTTGCCGAACATCCATGCGAGTTTTGGATCCTTGATCTCTTTCATCATACTCTCGATTGTTTTTTCGACAGCCGTTGATGTGAAAGCTCTGCCGGACAAGGGTGGACGGAGAGGAGAAAAGGAAGGTTGGCTCTGATTTTCGATTTTAGCAATCATTTTTTCAGGAGAGAGCATTAACCCTCCGAGGGTCAATGCTCCGCCTTTTAAGAAACTTCTACGAGATATCATAGGTTAGAATTCAATAATAGATAGAATAGGTGTATGATCTGATGTATATTTTTCAGAAGTTGTGTCAAATAAAACTTCGTAAGATTTAACTTTGGTTCCTTCTGAAACGAAAATATAATCAATTAATGGTCTTTTTTCTGTTTCTAATTTTCCGAAATTATGAAAAGACCATTCCGGACCTTCTGTTTTAAGAGCAATGGATTTGGAATCTTTCAATGAGATTCCGGTTTCCGGTTTCAATAACTCTTTGATTGCCGGATTTTCAGGTGAAATATTTAAATCGCCCGTAACCAATACACATTCTGCATTTCCACGTAACTCTTTTATTTTTCTTTTTAATAGCTTTGCACTTTCTTTCTGAGCTTTTTTACCAACATGGTCAAAGTGCGTATTAATAAAGAATATTTCTTTACCTGTACGATTATCTCTTAATAGCGCCCATGATGCAATACGCTCACATGCAGCATCCCAACCTTTTTGACCGATAGCTTCCGGATTTTTAGATAACCAGAAATTACCGGAGTTTAATTCTTTAAAACGATCTGAATTATAGAAAATAGCACTGTATTCACCTTTTTCTTTTCCATCTTCACGAGCAATGCCGACTTGTTTATATCCTTTAAGCTCATGATTTAAGAATTCAACCTGATTGTGTAATAACTCTTGTGTGCCAAGAAGGTCAACCTGATTTCTACGAATCGTATT
>JBOFIZ010000004.1:0-2645 GCA_051650425.1 Bacteroidales bacterium | reverse complement strand
CGGGTTTTATTCAAATCAAGTACCAGAAAAGAACTTGAGGATTCCCCATTCGTAAGCTCCTTCTGTCCTCCTGCCAGATAAATCTTATTATTCCACATAGCACCCGTAGCGTTAGCCAGCGGATAAGGCAAAGAAGGCCAGTTTTGATCAATCACAAAATTACCCGACTCATTTTTTATCAGAAAAACATTCGTCAGACAACTATCTGCATTGCATCCTCCGATACACAAAACACCCTGAGGTATCGAAAAGGATAATCCATAGGCAGCAGGCACGGGTAGTTTCAGATCAATCGGTTTTAAAGGCACCGAATCCACCGATGCTGAAACAAATATGTCTTTATGCCAGATTTTCTCACCACCGTCCCACGGCATCTGTCCGGGAAAGTTAGCACCACCCGCTATCACGTAGCTCGTACCCGCAAAGCCTGAAAAAGCTCCGGCTACACCCGGATGCGGTTTGCTTACTTCCGATCCGGGAAGTGTATTCGATTTATTCCATATAATAGAATCCTTCTCTATCGAAAAAGAGAAAAATATATTTATCAGACATAGTATTAAAGCATTCAGTGCTCTTATTGGTTTTTTCATATTTAAATTAGGTATGATTCTTAAGATTATGGTCTTTTCTATAATTATGTTCTGCTTCTCATCAATCTTTTATAACTTAAAAAGTGGTTTTTCAGAGCTTTTGTAAAACCATCCTCATCACGTTGCTTCAAAAACGTAAAAAGCTCTTCATGTGTAACGATCTTACCCTCCTTTTCCAGTTCGATATTAATCGGTTCGATCAGATCTTTAAATTTCTTATTTACGAAAGTCATCAATGGATATACCATCTCCTGAAATTCGGATACGATTTTATTTCCGGCTATCTCATATAGTTTTGCATGAAAATTATATTCGCTGTACGGATCATATTCGTTGTTTTCATACAAAATGCTATGCTTGATAATATCATCCAGCTCGCAGAGATCTTCTTCGGTCAGATTCAGAAATAAATCCGAACACATCCCTATCTCCAGTGTAATCCGGAAATGAAGCATCTCAAAAACAGTTTGCTCATCCAATATACGCGGATCAATAATTCGTTTCATGCCATTGAATACCGATGGCGCTGTCATTATCATTCCTCTTCGCGGTCGGGTCTCTATTATTCCCAGCATCTTCAGACGACTTAATGCTTCACGCAGTACACTTCGTGCTACACCGATCGTTGCCGCCAGCTCTATTTCATTGGGTATCGGATCACCGACCGAAATATCAGACTCTTTTAAATAATTCAATAATTTATCTTCAACCTGATCAACCAAGGTTAAGGGTTGAATCGTTGCTCTTAGATGTTCCATAGTTATTTATTGGTTCCTTGAGAGCTCTGTCACAAAAGTCCCTCAAATCCTATTATTCTTATTTGTCTGACAAATAAAGGTAAATGTTTTATTATATGCAAAAATTAAGCACTTATTTATTCGAGAAAATAAATAAGTGCTTAAAAACAAAACCGTAAAGCGCTGTATATATAGCATTTACAAAACAGGAATAACCTGAAAACTTTTTAATCGGGCAAATTGCTTCAGAAGCATAATAGTTTCATTTATACAAGAATCCAGCTTTTCACCACCATCATATCCATTTACGATCATCAGCAAACTTGTTGTTTCATCGCGCAGCATCGTTCTTTCCTCATCACTCGTAGGCGTGCCTACAGGTCCGACCTGATCCCTGAACACAGGCAAGCCTTCGATATTCAGCTCACCTCTGCCGATTGCATGAAAGATCTCTCCATTACGACCTACGCCCAATTCTAAATCACCCACGACCTGATCTGCATCAAACCCTCCTATCGAGTAACCGTATTTGATAGAAATATAATTTATCAGGTCCACCAACACCGAAATCCTGTACAAAGGCATATCCTTCAAAACTCTCCTGCACAAAGCCTCAGCCGAAGGCCTGTATCTGTTTGGATCCTTCCCCAAAGCTTTATAGGCCTGACGTGTTGCCTGAATCTCCTTTCGTTTATTTATTTCATTCAATGCATAAGCCGAACGGATTTCTTCCTCAAGTTGCTGAATCTTATCCCACAAACCCGCAGATTCTTTTGTATTTTCCACTTTAGCCAATAATGCAACGCCTCTATACTCCGGAGCAGCCGCTCTCAACTCCTCCGACACAGTTATATGAATCAAATCCATTGTTTTTGTAATTTTCAAGTTTTCGCAAAGATAATACTTTCTCCAAAGGCTCCATTAGTTAAACTATTTTAATACGCCACTTTTTTATACCCCAAACTATTGACATTCCGAAAAAAGCCGCTATATTTGCAGCATGTTTTTCATGGTATTAGATTTAAGGTTAATTAGGGTTTAGGTTGTCGTGAGACAACCTTTTCTTTTTTATATATATCACCTTTATTTTCGCATAAAAAAAACGACGAAACTGCTCTTACACAACCTCGTCATAAATTTCTTTTTCCCCTTTTCTTTTTATCCTTAGATACAAATCAGTACATAATCATTTTCAAAACGACAAATCATCCCCTTTATTCGTTTCAGTATATACCGGCATTGACGGTTGATGATACCAACCAAATGATTTGATCCGAACAATGCGATAACGATTGGTTCAATCATTCAAATACATCAA
>JBOFIZ010000003.1:0-27696 GCA_051650425.1 Bacteroidales bacterium | reverse complement strand
TTTCTTTTAAGGCTCTTTTCTCAATCGGAAGAGGTGAGTCACCCGCAGTCCAGCCTTCTCCATATACAAATATAGACGGATTAATAGCTTTCAACTCCTTCGCAACCTGATTCATGGTTTCAGTATCATGAATAGCCATCAGGTCGAAGCGGAATCCATCAATATGGTATTCTTCTGCCCAAAATTTCACAGAGTTGATTATGAAGTTTCTCATTTGTTGTCGATCTGAAGCGGTTTCATTTCCGCAACCTGACGCATCAGAGAATGAACCATCTGCTTTCTTTCTGTAATAATAATCTGGCACAGACAATTCGAAAGAAGAACCATCAGACATGGCTGTATGGTTATAAACAACATCCATAATAACACCAATACCTGCATCATGCAATGCTTTGATCATTTCTTTCATCTCGCGGATACGAGTTGCCGGATCATTCGGATTTGTCGAATAAGAACCTTCAGGAGCATTATAGTTCAATGGATCATATCCCCAGTTATATGTATTTGATGGAAGCTGAGTTTCGTCAACACTGTTATAATCATAAGAAGGTAAGATATGCACGTGTGTAATACCAAGCTCTTTCAAATGATCAATACCGGTTTTTTCTCCATTTACAGATAAAGTTCCGTTTTCAAGCATAGCTATAAACTTCCCTTTATTTACGATTCCTGAGTTAGGATGAACAGAAAAATCTCTATGATGCATTTCATAGATAACGGCATCAGTAATCGACTCCAATTTAGGCCCTTTATCCGTATTCCAGTCTTGAGGATTTGTTTTAGTAAAATCAATAATCGCACCACGATCACCGTTTACACCTACAGCTTTAGCCCAAATACCTTGAGTCTCATTAAGCCATTTCTCATCCATTTTAACTTGAAATGTATAGAACTTACCAATCAAGTCTTCTTGGGACGTATAAGACCAGACACCCGTATTTTTATCATTTGTGAGATCATAACTCGATACAACCTTTCCACCTCTCGCCTGATCATAAATATTTACACGAACAGCCTGAGCAATTGGAGACCATATTTTAAAGGTGCAACCGCGGTTATCAATCGTACAACCCAGATCTGTTTTATTATATGTAGGCAAGTTTTCAAAACTGTTTGTCTGAATCGTGTTATTTTGAGCTACAATAGTAGCAAAAGGAGTAGTAGATAAAAGAATAGAAGATGCAATAATTACTAGATTATTTCTTACGTTTCTCATAAATAAAGTTGAATTTTAGATAATAACAGAATTAAGATAATCAAAAAGAATCTTGATTCCATATATTCAAATCTACTCGTTTATGATTGATTCTGCAAATTTATCTATATAATAAATGTGTAACTATCTATTAAAAAAATAAGGTTATAGGGCTCTGTAATATATTATGAAAAGCAGGACTAATGGATGTTAGTTTTAGCAATTGCCAGAAAGATTAATTCATTGACGAAAAGATGCGGAATATGTCTAAAAAGGAGCAGTATATCTTTTTGAAGATGCACAGCTGTTCTAGATCATAATAAAATGAAAAATTATTATCGATAATATTGATCTTATCACAAGTTGGAATACAATTCTCACTTTCTACCTAGTTGTGTAATTTATAATCAGGGAAATGATCAGACTATATAAGTAATTGGTCTCGATGAAATATGTATATTGAGTTCTGTTGGAATAGGCTAATGTTGTTTCTGTGTATGACATATATTATATAGTTCAGTTTTAAATTATTGATATAAGTAAATTGGATATAAAAAAGCGAGATAACTCGAAAGTTGTCTCGCTTTAGGGTTGAATAGAATTAATGTCTATTTATTCTCTACTGATTTCTTTTCAGAATCATCATTGTTTTCTACGTCGATAGGAGGTAGATCTGCTATATCTTCATTCTCAAAGATTGGTTTTTCCGAAATATCTTTTGCATCTGGATCTTCAGTAGGCTTTAAGTCTGATGTTACGGGAGTATTCGCTTCAAATGCTTGGTTTAAACTGATAATCTCATCTGTGCGAGAAATATAAGCACGGGGACCAAATATTTCTTCTAGATCATCTTTATAAATAACCTCTTTTTCAATAAGTTTTTTAGTAAGCTTTTCGTGCCCATCTTTATACTGAATCAATAGCATTTTAGCTCTCTCATATTGCTCTCTAATCATTTCCGCAACTTCTATATCAATTAGTCTGGCGGTTTCATCACTATATGGTTTATTATAGCCATAATCAGATGTAGAATCATAATATGAGATATTCGGGAGTTTCTCACTCATACCTAAGTACGCAACCATTGAAATAGCTTGTTTCGTAACTCTTTCGAGGTCATTTCCTGCACCACCAGAGATGCGTCCTAAGAATACTTCTTCAGCTGCGCGACCTCCTAATGTAGCACACATTTGATCAAGCATTGCTTCTTTTGATTCAATTTGTCTTTCTTCAGGAATATACCATGCAGCACCCAAAGCTTTACCACGAGGTACGATGGTTACTTTTACCAGTGGGTTGGCATATTCAAGAAACCAGCTTATAGTGGCGTGTCCGGCTTCGTGAATAGCGATAGCTTCTTTTTCTTTGACAGTTGAAATCTTAGACTTACGTTCTAAACCTCCTATGATACGATCGACAGCATCCATGAAGTCTTGTTTTGTGACAAAGTTTTTACCTCTACGAGCAGCTATAAGTGCAGCTTCGTTACACACATTAGCGATATCTGCTCCTGAAAACCCTGGTGTTTGACGAGATAAAAAATCAACATCTACACTATCATCTATTTTTAAAGGACGAAGATGAACTCCGAATATTTCTTTTCTGTCATTTAATTCGGGAAGGTCAACAGTGATTTGTCTATCAAAACGTCCTGCACGTAAAAGAGCTTTGTCAAGGATATCAACACGGTTTGTCGCAGCAAGAATAATCACACCACTATTAGATCCGAAACCATCCATTTCAGTCAATAACTGATTTAATGTATTTTCTCGTTCGTCATTACCACCCATGTTCGGGTTTTTGCCACGAGCACGTCCTACAGCATCAATCTCATCTATAAAGATGATACAAGGTGATTTTTCTTTAGCCTGTCTGAATAAATCTCTTACGCGGGAAGCCCCTACACCAACAAACATTTCAACAAAATCAGAACCGGAAATAGAGAAGAACGGTACATTTGCTTCACCTGCTACGGCTTTTGCTAATAAAGTTTTCCCTGTACCCGGAGGGCCTACAAGCAAAGCTCCTTTCGGAATTTTACCTCCAAGTTCAGTGTATTTAGCTGGGTTTTTGAGGAAAGAAACGATTTCTTCAATTTCTTCTTTTGCTTCACTTAAACCAGCGACATCTTTAAATGTTACAAGTTTCCCGGGCGTGTCTTTATCAAAAACTTGGGCTTTTGCTTTACCAACGCTGAAAACGTTTCCGCCACCGCCACCGCCACCGGATACGCGTCTCATCAGGAAGAACCATACTAGCCCAATTAGAAGGAAAGGACCAATGTTCCATAATATACTAGTCATAATGTCTCCATTATCATCATATTTAATAGGAACATTAAAGTTATATTTGTCTCTCCATTCTTTTTCTGCATCGGCAAAAGCATCTACAGAAGGAATATTTACCATGATTTTTGGATCATTGCCAACTTTGTCTGGTTCTTTTCCAAATATCGTTTTTATCGAAGAATCTTTGACAGATGCTTCTAGCACCTTTTTGTCACGAAATACAGTTATTTTATCTATAGAACCGTCTTCAACATAATTTTCGAACTGAGTCCAATTTACTTCTTTTGCAGTACTTCCGTCATTAAAAAAGTAAAGACCGAGGAGGGTTAATGCAATTACCGTATAAAGCCAATATATATTAAACTTGAATTGCGGCATTTTTCTGTTATTAGTCGCCATATTTTACTTGTCAATAAATAATTACTAAGGTTTCAATTAATCTAAATTTGGAATATCTTTCCGCATGGCATCTTCCCATAAGCTTTCTATTTGATAGAAGGACCTAAAGTCTGGAACAAATGCATGTACTAATACCTGACCATAGTCAAGGACAATCCATTGAGATTGTGTAAATCCATCTGTTGCATACGGCTTTTCATTTAATTTTTCTCTGACATGATTCCTGATATTTTCAGCAATAGCTCTAACTTGTGTCGTTGAGTCTCCCTGACAAATGACAAAATGTCTGTAAGGGGCTGATGGAATCTGGGATAAGTCAATCGTCGTGATATCATAGCCTTTTTTATCTTGTATCGCTTCGATTATCGTTTTAATCAATTCTTGATTTTCTTTCATCAGTTCTTTTTTAATTATTACTCAATGGATAACAAAATCTATTCCAAAGAATAATTTGGCGTAATGATTTTTAATTCTAACAATTTTATTAAATCAATAGTTTTATCTTTTGTTACAAAGATATTCTTCTTTTCTAATATTTACTATTATATGACCAACAATTAATCCATTGAGAAATTACAAAAGCCCAATCTTCGTTGTCATTGAGGCATGGAAGATATAAAAAGCGATTACCTCCAGCTTCCTGAAAGATCATCTGTCCTTCCTTTTTGATTTCATAAAGAGTTTCCAGACAATCTTGTGTAAAGGAAGGTGCAATTATAGCTATGTCGCGTATATCTTCAGTTGGTAACTCTTTTAAACGGTTATTTAAATAAGGCTTTAGCCAACTACCTTTACCTAATCTGGACTGGAATACTGTTTCATATTCAGTAGATTTTAAGTCGAGTTTTTCGATAATTTTTTTTGTTGATTCGTAGCATTGATAACGATAGCAATTTTCATATCGCGCACCTTTCCAAATGCAGCCATACCATTTTTCATTGCATTTATATGCTATGTTTTGTGGACATGGTAAATGGGATAGAGGAGTACCATGATAGGTGAATAATAATTTTGCATATTCATTTTTATTATAAAGGCTATCTGTGATAGATTTTACAAGGCAATTTTGATAAAACTCATCTTGATAGAAAGCATATATATAAGATGAATTGATGTCATACTTTTTATCTTGTATAAGATCTTCGATATGTTTAAACGAAGAAAATACAGTTGATCCCGTTTGTTGAGGAAACAATAAGATAACGAGTAAATCTTTCACGCCTTTAGCATACATTTGATCTATAGTCTTTTCTAATGAAGGTTGTCCGTATCTCATACCGTAACGAATAACTATCTTTTTATTGGAAGTAAAAGACTTTATTAGATGCGTTAATTCAGCCAAGTGAAGTCTTAATGGAGAGTCATTATCTGCCCAGATAGATTCATAAAGTGCTGCTGACTTATGACTTCTGAAAGGAACAATTATTCCATTAACCAATAACCATCTTAGTGGATACGGGAGCTTGATAACTTCTTCATCCATGAGGAATTGTCTGAGGTATTTAGCGACATCTTTTGGCTGAGGAGAATCAGGCGTACCAATGTTTACAAGTAAGACACCTTTCATGATTTTTTAAAATAATAGGGTAAATATTTAAAGGCTGTCATTATCAATGCTGATCCTAATCCGATATAAAAAAAAGAGATAAAAAAGTCAGGGAGAAGTTTAAAATAACGAATACAAACTCCTAAACTAATCATAAAGGACATTATGAAATAGCCTTTAGCGTCCATGAACTTCCAAAATGGAGTGACCTCTTCATTCAGAGAATTTATTCGTCTGATGTTCTTTTTTACTGTTCGATCAAAGATGAAACGAAAGAAAAAAATAAAGACCAGAAGAGTCAGAGTGATAAATACAAACAGCTTTGATTCAGAATTATGAATGAGGTCAATACCAATACGAATAACATTAATACCAGCTATTAGCCAAAATAGTGAAGCTAATAAAAATAAGAATTTAGGTTTTATATGTGTCATAATTATTTTTCTGCAATAATTCTTTTGCTGATACTATATGCTTGTTTAATTCGATCAGGCATACCAATTCCGTCATGAATATTCCCACCAATTATTAAACCCGGATATTCGGATTCTAATTGTTTTATTAAATTAAATCTGTCTTTACTATCTGCTAAATATTGTGGTATAGCATTTTTATGACGAGTAATTTTTATCAGATCAAAATTAATCTCTTGAGGGATATTCATAATATCAAACAATTCCTTACGGACAAGGTTCTCTATTTCCTGATCATTTTTATCAAAAAGCGCAGGATTCTTAGTGCCACCCATAAATATAGATAGTAACAAATCATTTACTCCCGCCCGATTTTCGAAACAATCGGAAGGATACAGAATCCCTAATATATTTCTTTTTTCTTTTCCCGGCATTAATGATCCGAAAGCATTTACAGAGTAGGTCGCTCCATTGCGAATACCAACACTGACTTGAATGACACCTGCATAAACCAAATCTGAAATTGGTTTTAATCGTTCTTTACAGATAAAGGGCATTAAAGAAATATAGGTGTATCCTCCCGTTGTTGGAATAATAAATTCAGATTCAACAGTAGTCCTTATTCCACTCTGAGTAAAGGAAGTTGCCCACAGATATTTAGTAAGGGGAGTGATTGTAGTATCTTGTGCATTTAAATAAAAAGTAACCGTCTTTGAATAATGGGTCTTAAGCTCTGTCACAATTGCATCTGTAAGTTGACTTAATCCGTTTTTTACTGAGAAAACCTTCTTAGAAACTAATTTATCTTGCTCTGTTTTAGGTAAACGAGCCTTACCTATCGCTCCTTTAATAAAGCTGCCATAGGTTTGTTCCAGATTATATAATTTCGGTAGTGCATATCGTGTAACTAGTTTGGTAGGATCACCGGCATATATTCCCGATATAAATGGATCTACAGCATAATCAACAAAACTTTGTCCTAAACGTCTTGCGGCTAATCCTGCAACACTTTCGTCGGGATTGGTTCCTTTGTCGCGTAATGGTTCGAAAAGAACATTAAATTTATCCTTCAAACTAAAAAGTGGAGTGGTAATGGCACTGATAAGTCCCGATGGTAAAGGATAAAGAGAACCATTCTTGAAAATTAAACGTTTCTTGGCACTCTCTTTTGCAATTTCTACTTCACAAGTTGTTAGTTGATTGAAAAGATCGATTACCTCATAATTGGAAATTACAGCTGTGTTTGGTCCTGTCTCATAAATGAATCCATTTTCAGTGTAAGTTTGAATCTGTCCTCCTGTGTAAGCTTCTTTTTCAATAATAGCCACTGATTTTCCTGCTCTTGCCAGATTCAGAGCCGTAGTTAATCCGGTCAATCCGGATCCGATTATAATAATATCATAAAAATTTTTCATCAGACACTTAAATAGGTTTAGAATATCTCTGCTCTCCGTTATCTTTCCATAACGGATCGAAGGCCGCAGCTATGTTACGAGTAAATATCCGGCCCTCTTCCGTAGCATGGATGCCTTCATCTGTTAAGGTTATCAATCCATCGGCAGCCATTTCGTTTAACTTAGCTTCAGCATAGGATAGTTTACAGCGGATCTCGTCGATGTTTAAATTGAAAGTTTGTGCCAGTTCATTCCAAATTAAACATTCATTACACATGAGCATCATAATTGCGTCACGTACTATTTGTTGATCAATTGATAATTTATATCCTTTCCGAACGATATCAAAATCAGATTGCATATGTTCAATATATTCTTCAATCGATTTAGTATTTTGGGCATAGGCGTCTGCTAACTGTGATATAGCTGAGACACCAAAAGCATATACCTGACCTGTTGTACGTCTTGTACAATAACCCTGAAAGTTTCGATGTAGTTTTTTGTCCTTATAGGCTAAGTATAATTCATCATTCGGCTTTACAAAATGATCAATTCCAATAGGCTTATAACCACCTTGCGTTAACAAGTTTGATATAGTCTCGAAGATCGTTTTCTTTATCTCTTGTCGAGGAAGTCCAATTTCTTCAAGTTTTTTCATACTCGGATTAACCCATGGAACATGAGCATATGAAAATGTTACTACCCTATCTGGTTGTAAAGCAAGTACATGTTTCATATTCTCCTCAAAGCGTTCCGGAGTTTGTAAAGGAAGCCCATATATAAAATCCAGATTAATAGCGATATTACGTTCGCGAAGAATTGTAAATATCTCTTTTAGAGGAACTATGCTTGATTTACGATGAACAGCATCCAAAACATCCTGATGCAGATCCTGAATACCTATACTTACACGGTTAAATCCAGCCTCTGCTATTTCTATCCATTGTTCACAGGTAATATATCCCGGGTGACATTCTATTGCAATTTCCGGATTTTCAATTGTGTTAAAACGTGCCAATATAAAGTCGTTCAACTCTTTTAGCTTAGCTGCCGGTAGTGCAGAGGGGCTTCCTCCTCCATAGTGTATCTGAGAGACTTTGCGACTTTTATGCAAACGATTCAGGATAAACTTAAGCTCTTGTTTTAAAGCAATAAGATAGTTGTCGACAACTTCTTGCTTCATCATTGGATAGGAGTTACATCCGCAATAATGGCATAAGTGTTTGCAAAATGGTATATGTATATAAATACTTATATGTTGAGGTTGATTTGTATTTGAATCATCTACAGCTTGAATATAATCTGCCTGATTGAATGATTCTGTAAAAAAATTTGCAGGGGGGTAACTCGTGTATCGAGGTACTGGAATATTATATTTCTCAATAATTTCTGTTGTCATTTTAAACTCTTTTTTCTGAAAATAAAAATAGCATATAGTAAAGTTACAGAAGCTAGTACAATCTCAAGTTTGAACAGGTCCTGATAACTGAACATTTGTGCAAATTTACCACTAAAAATAGCAATAAGCATACTACTTAAATGTGTAAGTACAGTCTGAATTGTAAAATCGGTACCTTCACGACCTTCACGTACACGATCCATTGATGTAGTGTAAACACCTACGGTAGACATCCCATAACTACCCCAAATCAGCCCGATTCCGATATAAAGTTGTAAAGTTGTTATGTTATATTGCGAAATAATGGCAAAATACAAAGCCGAGAAGGTAACCATCATCGCAAAGAATATTCGTGCTTTATAACGACCAATCCGTTTAATAAGTTGTCCTCCTAAGAAAGAGCAGCAGAATCCGATTGATGTACCCACAACTCCTGACATAAAACCTATTTCCTGAATACTGTATCCAATATCTACCATTAAAGGACGAAGCATAGATAAAATTCCTATAAGTCCTGAATAAACCAAAATAAGAAATCCAACCTGATCCCAGATACATTTCCTTGTAAAGAAATGTATGAAATCCCAGCCACTGGCCTTTGTCCTTTTCTCATCGGGCATATCACTTTTCTTTAAAAAAACAAGAGGAACTAAAGCAATAAGCACGAAAACAGACAGTGAGGGAAGTATCGCATTCCATCCGAATTTTTTGTATAATAACAATAAAACTCCACTGCCTATCATAGTTCCTGCGAAACTGCCCATAGATTGCATACTATTTACCAGACTTTTATTCGTGTGATTTACACTTCTGGCCGCTAATGCATCTGTAGCAATATCCTGCGTTGCAGAAGCAATAAATGATGCAACGATTAAAATAGCAATTAGTATAATATCAGTTTGCAGATCCAATAATGAGACAAAAAGTATGATAATCGCATAACAAACTTCTGAACCGATGATCCATCTTTTATAGCTCGCTAAAGTATTTGTATTGCGATCTATGAATGGAGACCATAAAAATTTAATTAGCCAAGGTATTTTGATAAGCTGCAGCAATCCAATCGCAGTTAGTGAAAAATCCTGTTGTCTCATTAATACGGGAATTACAGTGCTAAGAAAGCTCATCGGAATAGATTGAGCTATATAAAGGCTAAAGAAAGTAGAAAGTTTAAGCGCTTCGTGCTTTTTCATGAATGAAATACGATTATATTATATTATTGTTCGAAAATAATAATAAAAATGGGTAAAACGTATATTTTACCCATTTCGTTTGATTTTAGACGGAATTTAATGTCCTTTTTTAAAAAGAATAAGTAAGATCAACACCAAATGTGCGTGGTCTTGCTTTTTGAATGTAAGAATTTCCCAATGCTTCAAAATAAAAAGCGGAATAATCAGTATCTGTAATATTTTTCATCCATAAAGCAGTTGTAAAGCGTTGAATGCTAAAAGCTGCTCTGGCCGATAACGTATTGTAAAAGTTTTGCTGCATAGTATTTTTATCATTCCAATACAGAGAACCTACACCATTATATTGTAAAGAAAGATTTATACGAGAAAATAGAGATTCTGCTTTCGGGTATATTGCATAGTTTATATTTGCCGCTACACTGTTTTTAGGAACATAAGGTAGGTAGTTGTCTTTAAAATCATTCTTGCCATCGGTATATTCCTTAAAAGTGGCATGGGTATAACCATAACTTGTTTGTAAATTAAGTCCTGGCATAATTTGCCAGTTTGAACTCCATTCAATCCCTTTACTAGAAGATTTTCCTGCATTTTTCAATAAAGAGCCACGGCCGGTTGATAGAGGTTGATAAACCTGCTGATCAGACCAGTCAATATAGAATAAAGCAAAATCAGTGTTGAATCTGCCATCAGCAAAACTAAGCTTTGTTCCAACCTCATAGTTCCAACTATGCTCCGGTTTAAAAGTCCGTTCGTCATCAGTAACAAATGAAGTATTAAATCCTCCGGCTTTATATCCTTTTGTTACAGTTGCATAAATGCGCTTGTTACCTTTAAAGGAATATTGTAAAGATGCTTTAGGCGAAAATTGTCCGTGCTTAAGATGATGTTTAAACTCATCTTGTAAAACACGTCCTTTAGCCTCCGTTACAGTATAATACTTATAGTGCATATCTGAATATTCAATATCATAACGTGCGCCCAGGGTAAAAGCTAAGTTTTTGATAAAAAGATTAGGAGCAGTTGCTTGTGTGAAAAATGAAACACCATAAGTTGGGTTATCATAAAATTTATCACTTAGCATATTACTAGGTTTGGCTTCTTGTTTATATTGCATGGCTACTTGCTTATCCATTCCCTGATAGAACCCAAAAATTCCTCCAATCCAATCAATAACTTCATTTTTTGAATTTTTGAATTCTAACTCTTGCGAAACCATGTTCTGCTTTTCGTGCTGATTGATATAATATTTATTAATAGGAGAGAAGTCTTGATCAATCCCTTGATGACCTTTAAAATATTGATAACTTGTACGAGAAGTAAAGATGAATTTATCGTGAATGTAATTAGCTATAACACCATTTGAACTTAATTCTCTACGGAAAAAACTTGGATCGTTGTAGTTTATTACAGTGGGTTTTTTTGTTAACGTGTCAACCAGCATATATGGATAACCTGACTGATCTGAATATTCGTAATTCGAAATGACGTTTACATCCCATCTGTCTTTATTGTAGCGCAATCTAATACGTCCTCCTCCCGAATTCATTTTATCGGCCTTGGAGTCTGTAGTTACATTATAAAAATAACCTCCGTTGTGAATATAATTGCCTGTTACTGAAAAGCCCCAGTGATTGTTAATTTTCTGATAATGAGATATAGTTCCTTGCAAGCGGTCGTAGTTACCCGTCGAAAGGTTAATATGAGTACCCTCATAAGACAGAGGAGAGTGAGTAGTTATATTTATTATACCTCCCATCGTATTTCTTCCATAAAGTGTACCCTGAGGTCCCCTTAAAACCTCGATCATAGAAACGTCAGAGAAGTCAAAATCAAAAGTAGATTTCTCAAAATAAGGTATTCCGTCTACATACAGACCTACAGATGGAGAGTTTATTCTCGAACCAATACCCCTAATATAGATCGGAGAAGTGAGTTTTGTGCCATAATCAGGCATAAATAAATTAGGAATCATTAAACTGAAATCTTTAATATTAGTAATATTCCTGTTTTTGATTTCAGTACTTTTCATAACAGAAGCGGAAATAGGAAGTTGGCTTAATTTTCCTCTTTCTTTATTAGCTGAAATGATCACATCAGTAATTAACACGTTTCGGATTGAATCCCCATCAAATTTCTCTGAAATAAGCATTGGGTTGTTTTCCCCATATACAAAGCCGGCTGAAGTAATAGAGAGTAGGCTTAGAGTTACGGCAACTTTTGATATCATATACCTTTGTTAATATTGTGCTTTAAAAAACACAAGCTGTTTTGATTTATAATATTTACAATATTTTGATGGCAACAAATATAGATATTATCATTTGAAAAGTAATTAGGTTTAGATATTTTATATCCATGTTAAAATTTAGAATGTGCAAAGAGATATAAAAAAAAGCAGATCTATTTGAATTGTAATCAGATAGCAATACGTAGAATTTTAATACCTGGGTATTCTGAGTTAAAGAAATAAATTATCTTTGCAATCCGACGAATTATAATTTATGGACAAAAAGAATAATCAACAGAATCAGGCACTCAAGCCTTTTGCTTTAGGTGCTCTCGTGATAGGAATGTTATGGGGTGCAAGTTTTCTGCCTGAAGTAAAGCTTAATGGTATTTCTTCTAAGAAAATTAATATATTGTCTGATATTTCATCTTCTGAACACAAACCATTACAACCAGATAATCAACAGGCTTATCTGGATAGTCTGCAAAGTGTTCGAGACTCTTTGGAGGCCGTTTACAAAATGAAATTGCAGGCATCCCGTCTGGACTCTTTACGCGAGGTCAAGAAGGACTCTATTCGTAAGTTCGCTTTGGCCCGTATAGATTCTCTGAAAAACAACACTACTGCATTTGAAGATTATTCCATAGAGCAAAATGCACTTGAGCATTTTTTTAAAAGTTTACACGACCGTCATAAAATAAACAGACCTGTCCGTGTAGCTTTTTTAGGTGATTCGTTCATCGAAGGTGATATTATGGTTTGCGATATTCGGGAAGCCCTTCAGAAGCAATTTGGTGGAAGAGGAATAGGCTTTGTTCCTATGGCATCTGTCGTGGCAGCTTATACCCCAACAGTTAAGCATGAGTTTAAAGATTGGGCTACGCTTTCAATCATAAATAGCCAATATAAAAGTTACCCTTTCACTTTGACCGGTGTCGCTTTTAAACCTATGAAGAATGGAGCACGCGCATCATTTGAAGGAATAAAAGGTCGTGTAAGACTTGATACTGTTTCACGTGCACGTATTCTTTACCGGAACCCTAAAAATGCAGCAATTGATCTATTTATTAATAATAAAGATTCAATGCGGTATGATTTAGCAGATCAGCATGGGCTGGCTCAAATTGTAGTGAACAACTCGATCAGTAATTTAAAAATAACAGTTGCAGAGGCTGATAGTCTAGAGATGTTAGGTATTGTACTTGAGGATAAATCAGGTGTTTCGGTTGATAATTATTCTGTCAGAGGAAATTCCGGGTTACTTATGTATCGGGTAAATATTAATGAAACGCGAGAGTTGCAAAAACTTATGAACTATGATCTTGTCGTTTTGCAGTATGGTGTTAATGCTGTAGAGCGTGACGTTCTTACTTATTCTGGTTATCGCAAGCAAATGGTAAATGTGATTTCACGGCTTCAAAAGGCATTGCCAAATACAAGTTTTCTTTTGTTAAGTGTTCCGGATCGATCCACTCAGGTTGATGGAGAGTTTGTCACAATGGATGGAATTCATGGTATGATTCGTGCTCAGAAAGAAATAGCTCAGGAGTGTGGCCTTGCTTTTTGGAATATGTTTGAAGCAATGGGAGGTCAGAATAGTATGGTTGGTTTTGTTGCAAAGAACTGGGGTAGCAAAGATTATACTCATATAAGTCACGCCGGAGGTAGGTATATTGCATCTTCTTTTATTAAAGCGCTATTGCTGGAAAAAGAAAAATATGATGCTCTTTTTAATATAGACAATGAAGTTGCTTATGAATAAAATGAAAATATTAATATTACTATTAGTATTGCCTTTACTTTCAGGTTTTTTATTGAAATCCGAGAATTCTGATGCTGATTTGGTAGCAGGCACCGATAGTATAGAACCATTAAGTATAGACTCTTCTGTTTATAGGTATAACTTTATTGATGAAAAAAAGAATATAATTCATGATTCAACAAAGACATTATATGCTTTTTATCACCGAATGACTGATCTTAGAAGAGATAAGGATACTATAGTTTCTATAGTTCATATTGGAGATTCGCATATTCAGGCAGGTTACCTGAGTGGTCGTATGATGCGATTACTGCAAAATGATTTTGGTAATGCCGGCAGAGGTTTGATTGTTCCTCTTCGTTTGGCTAAAACAAATGAGCCATTGGATTATAAAATAACTTCATCAACCTCCTGGCAAGTAAGTCGACTTAATCAACGAAATGCATCGAATACGAGTGGTATAGGTGGAATAGTTATAGAATCTTCTTCTTCACGCTTGGACTTTACGATTTCTTTATCTGAAACGAAAGGAAAAGATTATGCGTTTGATCAGATAACTGTCTTTGCAGATCCAGAGGCGCCTATTCTGCATCCTGATTCAGGTAGGTTTGATCAATATGTGGTCGAGAAGAAAGGTCCTTATGCATATAAGTTAAAACTGAATTCTCTGACCGATTCAATATCTCTTAAGGCTAATGCAATGCTCAATGCCGTTAATAATAAATTCTATGGATTCTTATTGAAGAATGGTAACCCCGGAGTTTTATATCATAGTATTGGTGTCAACGGAGCTCATTATGCAGATTACCAGAAAGGACTTGTTTTTGAGCAAACAAAAGGGCTTAATCCTGATCTTATAATTCTCTCATTAGGGACCAATGAGGCTTTTGCCCGAAACCTTAATTACAATGAATTTAAACGTCAGGTTGAGGTGACAGTTGCTAAACTAAAATCTGAGAATAAGGATGCAAAATTATTAATAACTATCCCTCCTCAATGCTATATAAAACGACGGGTAAATAAAAAACTTGTATATGAGCCAAATCAGCGAGTTAAAACCGTACGAAAGGTTCTTGTCGATTTTGCTACGGAACAAGGTATTGCATGGTGGGACTTGTATGATATATCCGGAGGGAATGGTTCTGCTAAACAATGGTACTCACATAAACTAATGTCAAAAGACCGAATTCATTTTACAGAGGAAGGCTATAAATTGCAAGCCGATATTTTGTATAATGCCTTGCAACACTCCTATAATGAATATTTAGAAAAAGAAAACGGACATATTGTTTCAACTCAACTGTTAAGTGGAATAGCTCAATAATTTAAAAGAAAGGTGTTTGGATATTACCAAATGCCTTTCTTTTTATATGATACTTACAACTAAAACAACTTCACGTTCTATCTGAAATTCTCTGCAATAGTGGTAATGCATCATTAATAAAGGGCTAACAGAATATATCGCAGAATCTTATCTTTTTACAGATCCATATGATTGTAGAAAAGTTCGAGCCTATTTATTCAGAGATTAATAAGTGTTCCCGCGATGGTCCCTAGGGTAATTGCTTAATAAAACTGTCAGCCAAATCCAGTATAAGCCAATCAAAAATCAGCTACATATTTACCAAATCAATATACGTGTTTCTCAATCACCAAATACGTATATTAACCTCGTCAAATACGTATCTCATCGGCACCAAATACGTATATAATTATGGTTAAATTACTGATTTGTTGTTGTGAAATTTGTTGTTGTGAAATTCAAGATAATAACTGAAGATTACAAATATTCAAACAAAAATTTAACATAGGTAAGATTCAGGTATTTAATCAAAAAAGAGCCTATCTGTCAATGCACTGTCAGATAGGCTCTTTTTGAATTTATTACGGCAGAATTCTTTTATTTATTTAAATCATATTCCTTTAGATGTTCCTGTAGCCGTTGTCTGGCAAAGAAAATACGACTTTTGACCGTGCCTAAAGGTAGTCCCATTTTATCTGCGATTTCCTGATATTTATAACCGGCAACATGCATGGAAAATGGAATTCGGTATTCAGGTGAGAAGCTGTTAATTGCATTTGTAATCTCTTTCACAGAGAATGAGCCTTCCGGAGTATCGAACCCTGACTCCTGAGGTAGATTTAAATGATACAAATCTTCGGTTTGGTCAACCATAGTTTGATTACGAACCAAGCGTCTATAATTATTAATAAATATATTACGCATGATTGTGAATACCCAGCCTTTGAAATTAACATTGTCATAGTATTTCTCTTGATTATCAAGAGCTTTCAAGGTAGTGTCCTGAAGTAGATCCTCCGCATCGTCACGATTCGCAGTAAGCGTATAAGCAAAACTCTTAAGATTGTCTTGCAATGCTAATAATCTTTCGCTAAAATCTGTAATTGCCATAATATTAATTTTTAAGCGGGTTATACATTTATTTCATCTCTCTGCGGCAAATATAAATATAATATTGAAATATCCAAATAAAACTCTGGTATTTTTTATATTTAACATATATGAAATATTTGTAGATGGATTGTATTTCCTGTGAAATATTAAATATCCTAGCTTTTGGCTTAAGGAATAAGAAAAAATGAGAGTTTTAAAATATTACGCAGGTATGTTATTAAATGTATATAATAAGGTGTTTTGAAATTGTGTGGTAGATCTATTTAATAGCAATAGCATAAATAAAAAGTTGTGTGTTTATGGAAAACCTCTCAGAGAAATGCATCAATGAGAGGTTTTGGGAGAAGCTTTTACTTTAATGTTGTGCCATTATATTGCCCATTAAGCGTGTTCATGAAAAGAACAATTTTATTAATGTGTTCGTCAGAAAGGCTTTTACCTACCTGATACTTCAACATGATACGTGTTGCATCTTCTAAAGTTTCAGCAGTACCGTCATGTAAATAAGGAGCTGTTAAAGCGACATTTCGTAAGCTTGGTGTTTTAAAGCGCTGAAGGTCCTTCGTGTCATTAGTTGCGTTAAAATGGCCCTGGTCTTTAGTTTTAATAATATCTCTATCAGCCTTCATTTCGCGCTCGGCAAAATAATCGGCAACAATTCCCATATATTCATAAGATTGACCACCCATTGCCTGACCAACATGACATGTTGCACAATTATTTGCTTTAAATAATTCATAACCTTCAATTTCATCCTGATTTAAAGCAGTTGCATCTCCCTTCAGATATAAATCAAAACGTGAATTAGGCGTTAGCAGAGTTTTTTCAAATTCAGCAATAGCATCTGTTATATTGTTTCCGGAATAGCCATCAGGATAGATAGATAAAAATTCTGATGTCAATTCATGGTCTTTAGCTAATTTAGCAATTATTTCATCCCATGATTCAGAGCCCATTTCAAGCATATCAAATGGAGGACCTCCTGCCTGCGCTTGTAAATCGGCTGCACGTCCATCCCAGAATTGAGCGATATGCAGCGCTGCATTGAATACAGTCGGAGCATTGATACCTCCAATCTGGTCATAAATACCTTTAGAAAACTGAAGACGATCTACACCTGCAGAATCCAGACTATGACATGTAGCACACGATAGATTATTATCCTTCGATAAGCGGGTATCATGATAAAGCTTTTCTCCTAAAGCTACTTTTGCCGGATTTACAGCTAAAGAGTCGATAAGAGGTTGGATGGCTTCATTGGCAAATTTTGCTGAACTTAATCCATTCGAATATATTTTTGCACGATTTTCTTTGATCCAATTGAGCATAATTTCGCGTTCTTTTTCATCAAGAGAACTATGCCAATGGAGAGCCGTAAATTTTGCCGGAGGCATGGATTGATTAATGATGCTTTGTTCAAGTTTTGCCAAATCAACTTCTGATGGCGTATTACCATTGTCTATCGCTTTTATTATACTTTCAATATCGATATACTTGTATCCTTTTTGAATATCTTCCCGTATGATTCCTTCCGCGATTGGGAATGAAGCATAGAATGGTAATTCCGGTGACTGAGAGTGGCAGTCTAAGCAGCGATTACTTGTCAGAATGTGCTTGATTTGCTCATTTGAAGTAAAACGATCCAATTCTTTTGCGTTGGTATATCTTTGATAAGCGAATACCATTGAGCCGATCACTAATAATGCGCCGACAGATAATAGAATCTTTTTCATTTGTTAATTGTTTCTGGATTTTAAAATATATTTAATTCATATATGTATGTACACTATTTGCAGCAGTAGGCAAATAATTGATGCCATACCAGCAGATTTGGAAAAACAGGAAGCAAGTTATTATAAGAATATCAGCAACAAAAGACTCTTTTTTGTGATTCAATCTATAATGTATATACATGATTCCCGTAATCCATGTGATGGCAGCCCAAACTTCCTTTGGATCCCAACTCCAGTAATCACCCCATGCGTCTTTAGCCCAAAGAGCACCCATCATCATTCCGATTGTAAGCAGGCCAATGCCATCATAGAAGAGTTTGTCGCAATGAGATAAAAGCTCTGAATTAGTTGTTTTATTCTTTCGACAAAGACGTATAAGTGAAAGAATAAAGGCACAACCAATGCATGCATAAGCAATCATATATACAGATACATGGGGGACAAACCAAGGGCTGTTTAAGGCTGGCATTAATTCTTTCTCATGAATTTCCGGCTTAAGTAAATTGATCATTATGAAGACCGAGCTTAACAAAAAGCTAAATAATAAGATTATTTTGTACTTACTTCTGTACCAGGTAATCAATCCAATTAGCATAAGAAAAAAAGAATACAATAGACGTGTCTCACCCATAGTTCGCATAGGAGGTCTGTCTAAGAAGCCCCATAACCCAATGATAAATAATATATACACGGCAATCGCAGATAAAGCAGGAACTAATACATATTTTAGATTCCTTCCTCTTAAAAGATTAAAAGATGCGATTGAGAGCAATAAGATAGTTGTGATAGAGAAATATATAAATGAATCCCAGTTAATCATTCTGATTAATTTTTATGTTGTTAGTTTTATATACCGGTCCTACAAAAATTAGAAGTCCCGCTCCAATTAAAATACTCCATAATGCTAAGTGCATGATTTTATACCATGGGTCCTTTACTAATCTGAGGATTACAATCGGGAGTTTATTATCTTGTTTAAAGTCATAACTTTCCAGATATAAATAATAATCATCAATAATTACCGGCTTATTTATCTCGATATCTTTCTGAAATATATCTTTTTTATATTCTAAAGCAATTTGAGCTTTATAATGCCGCGGTTTTCCTTGCTTCCACGCAATAACTTTATTTTCATCCCAAGTAGCAAAAGGCTTATTCTGATTTAATAAAAGAGTATCCTTTGTATTTGTTGAAATTAGTTTGATAGAGTTGTTAACTTGCTCTAAAACAGAGAGATGTTTGCCTTCAAGCTGATAATCCGTTGAAAGAGATCGTATTTCAATTGTATCCGTTTCAGTGATTATCTCATTCTCTTTGTGTAGAATAGCAAGAATATCCGGATATCTGTCAATGTTGAAATTATTTAGCATAAGATAAACCGGTACCTTCTGATAAATGCCTGTACTTGTATATCCATGTTGCGCTATTTGCCCCGGCTCCACTATTATTTTGTATTCCTCCTTATCAGGAGCTCCAAACATTCCGACTGCAATGGCAATCCACAGACTGATGTGATTTAATTGGAATGAGAGATAGCGAATTGTTTTTCGGGGCTTTTTTTTCAGAATAATCAATCCAAGTATATACAACAGTATAAAGAGACATATAGAAAAAGAAATTGAAGTCGTTATATTGTGATATAAATAACTGAGATTTGATAAGCTCTTTGAATCGGAAAAAATCTTCTGAGGAATAAACCCTAATGCTAATAGCAGGATTAAAGTCACGCTCAGAATACCTAACGTTGAGTAAATGTGTGTTGCGAAATGATAAATTTTACTCTTCTTGTAATAGATGTGGGTAAATCCAATTAGAAATATCAAAGATGCAATGAGCATAATATTTAAAGGATATTTCCATATTTGCGTAGACTGACCAATTGTCAATTCGATAAAGAAGCCTATGAATACAGCAATTGACGAGTAAATGAATGACTTAATGAAATTCTTCTTTGATTCTATCATATTATTACAGTTCTGTGATGCTGCAAAGATATGTAATAATTACAGTTATGCAAAATAAAAGTAATAAAACAATTTGTATGTATGTAAGTGTATTCGGATAATAGAAAAAATAATAATAGGGAAATGTGATTTTAATGAAGATATTTATGAACTAATGAGGCTTTGTTTTCTTTTTTTTTAAATTTGTCCAGATCTGATTTTTAAGAAGACAATAGTGATTAATCAATCTTCTAGGTAAAATCTTATCGATAATAATTAAATACTTTGAAAAATGATACATTTCACAAAAATGCAAGGTGTCGGAAATGACTATGTTTACATAAATAGTCTGACAGAGCAAATCGCAGATTATAGTGAAGCAGCCAGATTACTAAGTAATAGACACTATGGAATTGGTTCTGATGGCCTGGTGATTATTATGCCGTCAGAGACCTGTGATTTTCGTATGCGTATGTTTAATTCAGATGGAAGTGAGTCGGAAATGTGTGGTAATGCCTCTATTTGCGTTGCAAAATATGTTTATGATAAAGGGTTAACTAATAATCTGACCTTAACTCTTGAAACATTGGCCGGGGATAAATCTATGGAGTTGTTTTTAGAGAAAGGAGAGGTCAGTGACGTGAGAGTTGATATGGGAGAACCTATATTGGAATGTAAAAATATTCCTGTAAATTATTCAGAGCAGACTATGATCTCTAAGTCAATTAAAGCAAATGGGCAAACCTGGAATGTTACAGCTTTGTCTATGGGGAATCCTCATATTGTTATTTTCACGAAGGATGTTTTTAATCTTGATTTAAGAAAAATAGGTCCTTTGTTGGAGCATCATGAATTATTTCCTAATAGAACGAATGTTCAGTTTGTGGAGGTCCTATCTGAAAAAGAAATAAATGTTGTGATATGGGAGAGAGGAGCAGGAGAGACTTTGGCTTCGGGGACAGGAGCGTGTGCCTCTGTTGTTGCGTCTGTATTAAATGGCTATGCTGAATCCAGTGTAATTGTGCATCAGTTAGGCGGAGACTTATTTATTGAATGGGATCAGGAGTCTAATCATGTCTTTATGACAGGCAGAGGTGAAACGGTTTTTGAAGGAATCACAGAAAAAGTATAAAGAATCCGTTATGTTAGTATAATTGATATATATAAAAACAGGTCTGAACATTTTAAATGATCAGACCTGTTTTTATATGAGGAATATTATTCTATTATTTCCTGCTCTATCCATTTAATAACAATTTCTTTCATTATATTGTGATACTGGAACTCTGGCTTAAATCCCCATCCATGACTTCCTGAAGAGAAGATATGCATAGATGCAGAAATTTCTTTTTTCTTCAATGCCATATAATAGCGAATCGAATTTAGAGGAGATACTCTCGAGTCATCATCACTTAAAATAAGTAATGTAGGAGGAGTATCTTTTTTTACTTGTTCATCGCAAGATAAAAATCGAATATCATCTTCAGTTGGAATATCTCCCATCAGATTTTTACGTGTATCCAAATGTGTAAAAGCCGTTTCCATCGAAATAACAGGATAGAAGAGTATCTCAAAATCAGGCTTGCTGTCTTTTGTGAAATGAGTAGCTAATGAAGCAGCAATATGTCCTCCGCATGAGAATCCCCAAACTCCTAAAGTATATCCTTTAATACCAAGTTCATTAGAATGGAGTTTTATGAATTCCATAGTCAGTTGTAAATCTGATAAAGGAAGGTTGCTATTACCTTTAGGTAAACGATATTTATAAACAATTCCGGTAATACCTTCGGATGCCAGCCATTTAGCAACAAGTTCTCCTTCGTAATAGAGAGATTCTTTACTGAATCCTCCTCCGGGGATAATCAAAATAGCTACTTGTTTATTTTTTGCAGCATCAGCCGGATAGACTGTAATCTTCGTTTCAGTAATGCCATATGTCAAATGATCCTCAATATATTCTGTTGTATTTGCTGTCTGATCTTGTTCGATGATAACTTCTGTTAATTCGTGATTGTCTTTTACCGTAAATTTGATCTCTCTCTTTTTATTCAGATCGAAATTGATATTATTTGTATCCATAATTATTAGCTTTTTTGAAAGTGATATAATATAAGAACAAATGATAAAAGCAGCATGTTCGAAAATAATCAGAACATACTGCTTTTATAAGGAATTGTTACAACTTCTCTTTTAAGTACTCACCCGTATACGATTCATTGATTTTTACAATATCTTCAGGTGTTCCGGTGCCAACAACATATCCTCCTTTATCTCCACCTTCCGGTCCGATATCAATAATATGATCTGCGCATTTGATAACATCCATATTGTGTTCGATAATAACCACCGTGTGTCCTTTACCTATTAAAGCATCAAAAGCTTTAAGTAATGTTTTTATATCGTGGAAATGGAGTCCGGTAGTTGGTTCATCAAACACGAAAATTGAATTCTCGCTTTTTTCTCCGCTTAAGAAAAATGCGAGTTTTACACGCTGACTCTCACCACCGGATAGTGTTGATGATGATTGTCCTAGTTTAATATAGCCCAGACCAACCTGTTGTAGTGGCATTAATTTTTTTATAATACGCTTTTCCGCAGTTCCTGCTTTTTCGCCAAAAAAAGAAATAGCTTCATTCACTGTCATATCTAAAATGTCATGGATATTCTTTCCACGATATTCTACATCAAGAACTTCTTCTTTGAAGCGTTTTCCGTGACAATTTTCGCATTCCAGAACCAGATCAGCCATGAACTGCATTTCTACGGTTACAGTCCCTTCGCCTTTGCACTCCTCACATCTTCCTCCATCTGTATTGAATGAAAAATAAGCAGGAGTAAATCCCATTTGTTTAGACAAGGGTTGATCTGCCATTAATTTTCGGATCTCATCGTAAGCTTTCAGATAAGTACATGGATTCGATCGTGAAGATTTCCCGATAGGATTCTGATCTACAAACTCAATCTTTTTGGCTAACTTCAGATCTCCTTTCAAAGCTGAAAAAGATCCCGGTTGCTCATTAGATTCACCATATTCCCGACTTAGGGCTTTATAGAATATGTCTCGCACTAGCGATGATTTACCCGAACCGCTTACGCCCGTAACAACAGTTAAAACGTTTAATGGAAATTTGACGTCGATATTCTTTAAATTATGATGCGTAGCACCTACGATCTCTATATAATTATTCCATTTGCGTCTCACCTTAGGAACCTCTATTTTCTCTTCACCAGTTAAATACTTAACAGTATATCCACGATCAGACTTTTCTAAGTGACTAATATCCCCCTGATAAACGACTTCACCACCCAATCGGCCAGCATCAGGACCAATATCTATGATGTAATCAGCAGCACGAATAATTTCTTCATCATGTTCTACGACCACAACAGTATTGCCGAGTTCCTTCAATTGTTTTAAAACTCCTATGAGTAAGTTTGTGTCCCGTGAATGCAGTCCGATACTTGGTTCATCTAATATGTAGAGAGATCCGACAAGGCTACTGCCTAATGATGTGGCCAGATTTATACGTTGGCTTTCACCACCAGAGAGAGATGCCGAAAGTCTATCGAGAGTTAAATAGGAAAGTCCGACATCAACGAGAAACTTAAGTCGATTATTAATCTCAACGAGTAGTCTTTTTGCGACAATCTGATCATGTTCATCTAAATCGATTTCTTGAAAGAAATCAGAAAGTTCTCCAATCGGTTTGCGTACAAGTTCAAGGATTGTGTGCCCCCCAATACGCACATAGAGAGCTTCAGACTTTAAGCGACTGCCATGGCATACAGGGCAGGTCGTTTTACCTCTGTAGCGGGCAAGCATGACCCTGTATTGAATTTTGTACTGATTTTCTTCAAGCATACGGAAGAAGTCCCAGATACCCTCTACCTGACCATTACCATTCCATAGAAGCTCTTTTTGATCTTTTGTTAGCTGATTGTACGGACGATGAATGGGAAATCCGAACAGATGAGCTTTAGAGATGAAATAATTTTTCCATTCCCCCATTTTATCACCCTTCCAGCAAACAACAGCACCTTCGTATAAGCTAAGACCTTTATTAGGAATAACTAAATCCTCATCTATGCCAACTACTTTGCCAAACCCCTCGCATTTAGGACAAGCACCGACAGGGCTGTTAAAGCTAAACATGAGATCATTCGGCTCCTGAAAAGTCATACCATCTTCTTCAAATTTTTTAGAAAATACAAGCTCATCAATATCTTCGCCATTATAAACACGAATAATACAAGAACCATGACCTTCAAAGAAAGCCGTTTCAACCGAGTCTGTTAAACGTGAAATTGCATCTTTATCGGTAGAGCAACTTAAACGGTCGATCAAAAGAAGCACCTTTGTATCATCTTTAATTTCTAGTTGATCACGAACCAGATCCTCAATAAGGATAATCTCGTTCTCTACCTCAACGCGATTGAATCCTTGTTTGAGATATATATCCAGCTGCTCATTAAAAGAGCGCCCTTCAGGGAGTATAAAAGGAGCATATAATGCAATACGTGTACGCTCGGGATATTTACCCATTACTTCCAGTACATCTTCTACAGAATGTTTTTTTACTAATTTGCCCGAAACAGGAGAATACGTCTTGCCGATTCGTGCAAACAACATGCGCAAATAATCATATATTTCAGTCGAAGTACCTACCGTCGATCTGGGATTGCGAGTATTAACCTTTTGTTCGATAGCAATAGCAGGCGGTATTCCTTTTATGTAGTCACATTCGGGCTTACTCATTCTGCCTAAAAACTGACGGGCATAAGCAGAAAGACTTTCGACATATCTGCGTTGTCCTTCGGCATATAAAGTTTCAAATGCCAGAGAAGATTTCCCCGATCCTGATAGTCCGGTAATCACTACGAACTCGTCACGAGGAATCTCCACATCAATATTTTTCAAATTATTGACACGGGCACCTTTTATTAAGATTGAATGATTTTCCTCCATTTTGGTTTCTATTTGTACACAAAGATAAACAAGAATATGAAATTATAGTTTGAATTATTCAAGATCATTGCATATCTGAAAGCTTATGCAGATGAGGTGAAATTCTATTTTTAACAATTAGGTTTGGCACTCTCAAAAAAATATACGTTATTTGCGTGTTAAAACTCAGATAAAAGAGTAATAAAATAACGATTATGAAATTTACAGCACAACAAATAGCAACCTTTTTACAAGGTGAAGTAGTTGGCGATCCGAATATTTCAGTCGGAGAATTTGCTAAAATAGAAGAGGGTAGAGAAGGCTGTTTATCATTTTTGGCTAACCCGAAATACGAAGAATATATATATACGACTCAGTCAAGTATTGTTTTAGTCAATAACGATTTTACACCTGCAAAAGAAGTAAAGGCTACACTTATAAAAGTAGAAAATGCTTATGCTTCTTTGGCACAACTTCTACAATTAGCAGAAAGTGTTAAGCCTAAAAAAACTGGTATCAGCACTTTGGCTTATATTTCTTCTACTGCTAAAATCGGAGAAAATGCATATATTGCTCCTTTTGTTTATATTGGAGAGAACACAATTATCGGAGATAATGCATTTATAGATGCACATAGCTTTATTGGGGATAATGCTAGAATTGGAGAAAATGTGACTTTGGGTGTAGGAGTTAAAATCATGCACGCATGTGTTATAGGGAATCATTTTACAGCTCAGCCAGGTGCTATTATTGGCGCTGATGGTTTTGGTTTTGCTCCTTCAAATGGCGTTTATTCAAAGATTCCACAAGTTGGAAATGTGGTAATTGAAGATTTTGTTGAGATCGGATGTAACACAACAATAGATCGTGCTACAATGGGTTCAACAGTTATTCATAAAGGAACGAAGCTTGATAATTTAATTCAAATAGCTCATAATGTAGAAATTGGAGAAAACTGTGTGTTTGCTGCTCAAGTAGGAATCGCAGGCTCTACCAAAGTGGGTAATAATTGTATGTTTGGTGGGCAAGTTGGTATTGCAGGTCATCTTCATATTGGCGAGAATGTAAAGCTCGGAGCTCAATCCGGAGTAATGCACAATGTGCCATCGGGCGAAACCTGGTTAGGCTATCCTGCACAAAAATCAGGAAACTTTATGCGAGGACATGCTTCGACCCTTCGATTACCAGATTTAATGAAAACAGTTCAGACTCTTCAGAAAGAATTAGACAGCTTGAAAAAGCGTCTTGAAGAAAAAGAATCTTAATATATTATTGAAAACAGTATAAATATGTCAAAACAGAAAACCTTAAAAGCGCCTTTTTCGTTATCAGGAAAAGGTCTGCATACAGGATTAAATATCACAGTAACATTTAATCCTGCACCTGAGAATCACGGATATAAAATTCAACGTATCGATCTTGAGGGAGAACCAATCATTGATGCGGTGGCTGAAAATGTTATAGATACTCAGAGAGGTACTGTCATTGGAAAAAAAGATGTTGTAATCAGCACTATTGAGCATGCTATGGCAGCTCTTTATGCATATGAAATTGATAACTGTCTTATTCAGGTAAATGCTCCTGAATTTCCGATATTGAACGGAAGTTCTATGGCTTACGTTGATAAAATAGAAGAGACAGGTATCATTGAACAATCAGAGGATAAAGATTATTATATAGTAAGAAAGAAAGTTGAAGTAAAAGATGAAGCAACCGGATCATCTATTTTGATCCTTCCGGATGATAAATTTAGTGTGAGTGCATTAATATCTTTTAATTCACCAATTCTTTCAAATCAATTCGCTACTTTAGAAAATCTATCCGAATTTAAAAATCAGATTGCTGCAGCGAGAACATTCGTATTTGTACGTGAAATCGAGCCGTTGGTAAAAAATAATCTGATTAAAGGAGGCGACCTTGATAATGCAATTGTAATTTACGATCAAAAAGTTGAACAATCAGAATTAGATCGTTTAGCTGATTTGATGAATCATCCTCGTGTATCATGTAATGAGTTGGGCTATTTAAACACGAAACCATTGGTGTTTGATAATGAGCCTGCACGTCATAAATTACTTGATATTCTCGGTGATATAGCATTATTGGGTAAGCCAATAAAAGGACGTATTATTGCTACACGACCAGGACATAAGATTAATAATCAAATGGCTCGTCATATTCGAAAAGAGCTTAAGCGTCTTGAAGTTCAATGTCCTGTATATAATCCTGATCAGACTCCTGTAATGGATATTAACAGAGTAAAAGAACTATTGCCTCACCGTTGGCCATTCTTAATGGTTGATAAAATTATCGAAGTAGGTGATAAGCATATTGTTGGGGTTAAGAATGTGACAGCAAATGAAACTTTCTTTGAAGGTCATTTCCCGGAAGAACCTGTAATGCCGGGTGTGCTTCAGGTTGAAGCTATGGCTCAGGTAGGAGGGATTTTAGTTCTTAATGGAATGGAAGATCCAAAAAGCTGCTCTACATACTTTATGAAAATCGATAATGTGAAATTCAGACAAAAAGTGGTTCCGGGTGACACATTAATTTTCAGATTAGAAATGATGTCAGAAATCCGACGTGGATGTGCTCAGATGAAAGGCTATGCCTTTGTAGGGGAAAAGATAGTATCTGAAGCAGAATTTATGGCTCAAATTATCAAAAATAAATAAGCTTTAAAAGATTGATTATTATATCGGTTTTAAAGATTATATAAGAGAATATTATTTTAATTAGACTAAGATGAAACAGCCTTTGGCATATATTCACCCTGAAGCTAAAATTGCTCCAAATGTGGTGATAGAACCTTTTGTAACTATAGATAAAAATGTTGTAATCGA
>JBOFIZ010000002.1:0-10292 GCA_051650425.1 Bacteroidales bacterium | reverse complement strand
ATAAACTAAATTATTTAGAGTATCTCCTTCTCAAATAGAGGAAAAGGATTGTAGTTCCATTCGACAGTTTTATTTTGTGCCAGAGATAATCTGACATCTATCAGTCGCTGATTCCGACTACCCCGAAACAAAAGTCCCGGTTCATGCTGCTCCTGCAGAAAAGGTCCGTCGACCAAAACATCAATATATGAGAGCAAGTGACGATACTGAGGGACAGTCGCTATCTCTTCGAAACAATAACCTGTATAACACCAGATTTTCTTATTGCTTCGTTTCTTTATCAGTTCAGCAAGCTGAGTGAAAGCTTCGGCCTGATAAAAGGGATCGCCTCCCGTAAAGGTTATATCGCTGACCGGGTTGGCTAACAGCTGATCGGCGACATCGCGGATCGCATATACAACCCCGTTATTCAGCTCCCATGAGTGGGGATTGTGGCATCCTTTGCAACGATGGATGCAACCAGAGCCATAGACAGCTGTACGGAATCCGGGACCATCGACGACTGTATCTTCCACAATCCGGAGTAACCTGATAGAATCAATCATGTCTTACGCGATCATTTAGCTCTGCCAGCTTGGCATTATTCCATCGGTCCGTAGTACCTACAAGGTATCCGGTGATACGTTGCAGTTTATCAATATGGTTACTACCGCAAGAAGGACAAACAGTCAGATTGTCTTGTGCATTCTCAAACCCGCAGTCAAGGCATCTGTTACGGTTGTGGTTAACTGATCCGTATCCGATATTCAGTTTATCCATAATATCCACAACTGCACTGATAGACTCAGGATTGTGCGTAGCATCTCCGTCTATTTCGACATAGAAGATATGACCGCCACGAGTAAGATCATGGTAAGGTGCCTCTATGCTTGCTTTATGAGTGACGCTGCATGGGTAATATACAGGTACGTGATTAGAGTTTGTATAATAATCTCTGTCCGTAATACCCGGAATAACACCCCAGTGCTTACGGTCAATTTTTGTAAATCGTCCGGAAAGACCTTCAGCAGGTGTAGCCAGTACGCTATAATTGTGCTGATACTGTTCTGCGAAATCGTAAGCTCTGTCGCGCATATAGGTTACGATACGCAATCCCAGTTCCTGAGATGCGGTATCTTCTCCGTGATGCTTCCCTGTCAGAGCAACCAGACATTCGGCAAGACCGATAAAGCCAATACCTAAGGTACCCTGATTAATGACAGATTCGATCGTATCATTCGGTTTCAATTTCTCAGAACCATTCCACAACATGCTCATCAATAACGGGAACTGTTTTGCACGAGCCGTCTTCTGGAACTCATAGCGTTCATGAAGCTGTTTTGCCGTGATTTTAAGAATCTCTTCCAGCTTCTCAAAGAACATAGCAATACGCTCCTGTTCGTTTTCGATATGGCGACATTCAAGAGCCAAACCAACGATATTAATGGTTGAGAATGATATATTGCCACGACCTACGGATGTTTTCTCTCCGAAACGGTTTTCGAACACACGTGTACGGCAACCCATTGTTGCTACCTCGTAGTTATATCTTTTCGGATCGTTAGCATCCCATTTCTCATGCTGATTGAACGTAGCATCCAGATTGAGGAAGTTCGGGAAGAAACGGCGAGCCGAAACTTTGCAAGCTAACTGATACAAATCGAAATTGCGGTCTTCGGCCAAGAAGTTTACACCTCTCTTCTTCTTCCAGATCTGAATCGGGAAGATAGCGGTAGCTTCGCGACCTACACCTCTGTAAGTCGAATGCAGAATTTCGCGAATGATACAACGACCTTCAGCAGAAGTATCCGTACCGTAATTGATCGAACTGAACACAACCTGGTTTCCACCCCGGCTGTGAATTGTGTTCATATTATGAATAAATGCTTCCATAGCCTGATGTACACGACTAACGGTACGATTCATGGCATGTTGCATATAACGCTCTTTACCTTTTAAGCCTTCAAGCGGTTTGATCAGAAAATCATCCACCTCAACTTCGTAAAGCTCACTTAAATCCTCACCTGTAAGCTTCTCTAGCATTTTCACCTCTTCGATATAGCTTGAGCGTACGAAAGGTGCGTAGTAGAAATCAAATGCAGGAATAGCCTGTCCGCCGTGCATTTCATTCTGAGCAGTCTCCAGAGAGATACACCCCTGAATACTTGCCGTTTCGATACGTTTAGCCGGACGAGACTCGCCGTGTCCTGCAACAAACCCGTTAGTCAGGATATGATCCAACGGATGCTGAACACAAGTTAAACTCTTTGTCGGATAGTAATCTTTGTCATGAATATGAAGATATCCCTGACGAACAACCTGACGAATTTCGTCAGACAACAAATAATCGTCAACAAAAGGTTTAGTCGTTTCGCTTGCAAACTTCATCATCATACCGGCAGGAGTGTCGGCATTCATATTTGCATTTTCACGTGTGATATCGTTTGATTTTGCTTCGATGATCTCTAAGAAGATATCACGCGTTTTCGCCTGACGGGCAACACTTCTTTTATTGCGGTATGCAATATAGATTTTAGCCACATCTTTACGACGACTTTTCATAAGTTCATTTTCGACAGCGTCCTGAATTTCTTCA
Organism: Bacteroidales bacterium; assembly: GCA_051650425.1. Lineage (GTDB taxonomy): Bacteria > Bacteroidota > Bacteroidia > Bacteroidales > UBA7332 > UBA7332. Next base: position 7,717 of record JBOFIZ010000002.1, on the reverse strand, counting down.
ACACTCATCTTATTGTTACCTCTTTGCGAAATTCGCTCAGAAATAGAAGAAGCCAATTCTTTATCGGGACCGGCTTCGGTATGTGCCATGGCTTTGCAGATCGCAGCAGTAATCTTATCCGAATGGAAAGGTACCTCTCTACCATCTCTTTTAATTACAGATTCAATCATCGTAGAATATCTTTTACAGTATAATATATTAGAAAAAAAAACCATTTGATACGCGGGTACCAAACGGCTCAGAGCCCTACTCTCTACGCATGACGCACACAAAGAGATTAGTGTCATAATATTCAATCGCTCCTCCTCGAGAACAATGAACCGTTTGACGATGCGGGCAGGTATTCTGACTCTCTCCGTATTTTATCAGCCTTCCCACCTATGGCAGTGACTATATTGGATAAAATACTTATTATAAAGGAGATTACAGCAGCGGGACTGTCCGGGACTTTCACCCGATTCCCTTTTAATCACTCCATTTTTAAATGGCATGAACCTGAATCGTGAGACAAAGATAGTAATTTAATTTGTCGAAAAAAGAAACTCCGAGACGATTCATTTCTTTTTTCTTAATTCTTAAATATACCTAATTCAAGGACAAAAAGTTAGGGAAAATCGTTATTTATAAGGAGGTGTCTGATTATGAATCAAGAGACTTCTCCGAACCTAAATACTTAAATAAATATTGTATGACTTCCGAACTAAAAATAGAAACCCTGCGTGCGCTGATTGATAACAGTGTATCTATGTATGGTGATAATCTGGCTTTATCGTATATCCAGAAACAAAAAGTAAGTTATCAGGATATGCATCATCAAATCCATCGGATCGGCAACTGGTTTCTGAAACACAATATACAAAAGGGATCTAAGGTAGCGATCGTGGGCGAAAACTCACCCCATTGGGCGGTCGTGTTTTTCTCTATTACCTATATGGGTGCGGTAGCTGTGCCTATACTCCCCGATTTTTCGGATATGGAGATTAATAATATTCTGGCTCACTCCGAATCTGAAATATTATTTATTTCTCACCGTTTATATCAGAAACATCAGGCAACCCTGGATTTTAAAGGTCCGATTGTATTCTTGGACCATCTTGAAATTGCGGGATCTAAAAGTCATCTGCTTGATTTCGATTATGACCATGCAAAAAATAAAGTCGTCGTACCGGAATTAAATCCGGATGATTTGGCAAGTATTATCTACACTTCAGGAACGACAGGGCGCAGCAAGGGTGTGATGCTGACTCACCGGAATCTGACTTTTGTCGCTGAGAAGGTACTGGATGTACAAAGTGTATATGAAACTGATGTGTTTTTATCCATACTTCCGCTTTCTCATGTTTATGAGAATGTGTTAGGACTGATTTTACCTATGCGTCAGGGAGCCAGTGTGCATTACATGACTAAACCGCCGACTCCTACAATATTACTGGCGACTCTTCAACATGTAAAACCCACGTTAATGTTGTCTGTTCCGCTGGTCATCGAGAAGATATACAATCAGCGAATTAAGCCCAAATTAGGTCTGGATAAAAAATTCAGCTTTAAACGTATGATCTATTTCGGCCCGTTTCGTAAACTGATTAACCGCAAGGCCGGTCGTGCCATGATGAAGGTTTTCGGTTCGCGACTTCGCTTCTTTGGTATAGGCGGGGCACCGTTAGATCCTACTGTAGAGAAATTTTTGCGTGAAGCACATTTCCCTTACTCATGCGGCTATGGGTTAACAGAAACAGCATCACTTGTTGCCGGATCGAAAGTAAATCAGGTACATTATCGCTCTGTCGGACCGGTATTGGACGGCTTGGAGTGTAAGGTAGAAGCAGACCACGGAAACGAAGGTGAAATTGTGGTGAAAGGCCCGAGTGTAATGATGGGCTATTATAAAGAAGAGGAAATGACTCAATCGGTTCTTCGGGACGGATGGTTCCATACCGGTGACTTAGGCTCATTCGAAGATGGTAACTTATACATCCGGGGAAGATCGAAAAATATGATTCTCGGACCGAGCGGAGAGAATATCTATCCGGAAGAGATCGAATATGTCTTAAACAATATGGAAGGTGTGATGGAATCTATGGTTTATGAGAAAAAGGGTAAAATCATAGCTAAAGTCTATATGAACCAGGAAGAACTGGCTAAGAAATACGAGTTCTTTAAACAGGCAGCCAGTGATAAACATGCCGAAATTCAGCAACAGCTAAACGGTTATCTGCAACAAATGAAACAGAAGCTAAACAACAACCTGAATCGTTTCTCTCATGTTTCTGAATTAAAAATTGTAACACATCCGTTTGAGAAAACACCAACACATAAAATCAAACGTTACCTATACACGAGTGATTAAGTTTGTTTAGATTTATAAACTCTGCATCCTGTCAGGTCTTTACAAAAAGACCGGCAGGATGTTTTTGTATATCTTCCTTATCGATTTATCATTCTTATATGCACAGGAATAAAACAAAGCTATAAAACACTGAACTTTAAACAAGTACATATGTTCTAACATCAAATAACCACTAATAAACTTCTCACATGAAAACGAACAAATTAATGACTTGCATTTTTGCATGTTTAATGCTATCCCCTGTCTTTTCATTTGCACAAAATGAAACCGACAAGCAATCGCCTAAACCAAGAGACGTAACCCGTCTAAGTGAAGACTATTACATCCCGAATCGATTTAAGGGAAAAACGATTCTGGTAACCGGAGGAGCAAGGGGTATTGGGAAATACACTGCTTCGAGAGCTGTGAAAGAAGGAGCCAATGTTATCATTATGGATTGGTTGGATGATGTAGGAAAGGCTACAACGGATACTATAAATATGCTTTACGGACCTATAGCCGGAGGGAAAGCTGTTTTCGTTTACGGAAACATTCAGAAGGACGAGGATTGTAAGAAAGCTGTTGATGCAGCTATCAGTAACTTCGGAAAATTGGATTATGCGGTATTAAATGCGGGAGTTATGGATGGTGTGTATTCTGGTACTCCTTTCAAATTTGACGAACAACAACGTAAGTTAATGCCTGCAATCGTAACAGATGCAACAAACGAATATTGGGAAGCTGTATTCAAAACAAATGCTGAGGGAACATTTAAGTCCATGCGTGCCGTTTTAAATCAACTCCTTGATCAGGATAACGGCGGTGCAATCGTGGTTGTAGGTTCAATTGCCGGAATGACCGGTTTATCAGGCAATCCGGCTTATGTGGCAAGTAAACATGCTGTCAACGGATTGGTTAGAAATGCTGCTATCGATTATGCACCTTACGGCATACGCATTAACTCGGTAAATATGGCTGAAACTTACACTCCGATGGTAGAGCGCGCCAGTGAATTCGTGAAAGCAAATCAAAAAGCAGGAATCGGATTCGGTATGGGTAAAATAAAAACGATGAGTTTGATGAAATATTGCGATTCGGAACATCGCGGATCATATCCATGGGAGCAAGCTTCAAATATCTTATATCTTGTTTCAGATGAAGCATCTGCTTTGACTGGTTTAATCATGGCTACAGACGGCGGTTGGACAGATTATTAATAGCATAGAGCAATATGAAATATTATATATGCATTATTATACTGCTTACAATTAGTACCCTGGGATTTTCCCAAGGTACTAATTCTGTGAACATTTATGAGGGGTTTACGGTAAGTAAAGTTGAGGTACGCTTCACAAATCCACCGGCAGACAGCGTTTTGTATGATTCCTATAAGAAAATAATTGAACGACAGTTTGCTATAAGTCCCGGTTCATTATATAATGCAAATATGGCCGGGTTTTATAACTCAAGAATCAATTTGCTTCCCTTTGTGGAAAATTCTGTAATAACCATATCCAACAATACTTCAGGTGAGATTATTATTTATGTGAATGTTACGATCAGCGAAAAGCCCGAACCAAAGAAAATAGAATCGGGGTTTAAAAACAAAACCGTTTTACCGACTCTTGTCAATACGGATCGCTTTTATCTGACCCTTTTAGCATCGGCTTCGGAAATGGCTTTCTCAAATAACAACGCATGGTTCGGGAATCCAGCATCAATGACTAACGGGAATCCATTAGCCAACTCCCCTTCAGGTAAAGGAATGAATGCGTGGCTTGAAGGTTTTGGAAGCGCCGGGCTCTATTCTGTGTTTAAATTAGTTCCTAAACTAAACTTACATGTATATGGCGGTGCAAGCTATATTGTTTCTTACTCGGCAGGAAATGAATTATTCACAAACAAAAGCAGAATCCGCGGTGATGTGGAAGATGCGTTTGTGGGATTTGTAGGCGGGAACAAACTGGCCAATGGTGATAAGTTGCTTTACAACCTGACCTATGGACGTAAATCATTCGTAATTGGTGATGGGATGATCTTGATAAATACATCAATGAACGGATATGACAGGGCTGCTCTACAGCTTAATCCGCGTTGGGCTGCCAAGGAGTTATTTGCAGGTTCCTTTCAATGGAATAAGTTTACGATACAGGGATTCAAAGTGCGCCCGAACGAACTGGATATTCTGAACTCCCGAACTACGCTCAGAGGTGTCAATCTGCAGTTTACGGATAAAGAAGCCGGAACAGCCGGATTTATGTATATGGGATCTCCTAAATCAAACTTTACCTATTATCTGCCTGACGGAACCTCTCATAAACGGGATGGACTCAGATTGTACAACCTGAGATACTATCGCTTACCGACAGATTGCCTCGGACTACTCTTCAAAGGCGAGGTTGCGTATGAGCGAAATAAGAATTTCGATATGAAAGCCTGGGCATACTATGCAGAAGCGGGCTGGCAGTTTAAACAGGCATACGGATCACCGAATATCAGTTATCGCTTTGCGTATTTCTCAGGTGACGATCCCGATACAAAAACCTACGAACGCTGGGATGCTTTGTACACAGGCGGTAATGGAGAACAATGGGTTCAGGGTTCTAACATGTATAAAATATTTCAGAACAGTAATGAGCTGACTCATCGTATCCAGGCAGTTTTTAATCCGGCTAAAAAGTTACAGCTTGTCGGACAGTTCTGGGTTTTTCTGGCTGATCAGTATAATAATATCGGAGGAAACCCTGCGCTCTCAACACTGAGTTCAAAATTCCTCGGTACTGAATACAACCTTACTCTCAAATATTTTATTTCCAGACACTGGTATTTCCATTTCAATACCGCATACACTGTTCCGGGTAAAGGAATACGGAATAATGTTGCTGATACCAAAGACTGGTTTTCTTTAATGGGATTTATTCGTTACTCCTTCTGATAAAAACGCTTAAACAGGAAACCTCCGGTTAATATTAAAAATTAACCGGAGGTTTTTGTTAATCATATAAAAACATCCATTACTTTCTGAACGAATTTCCTTTTACATAGATTTTGTAATCCTTAATACTCTGAGGTGCATCAGGTTCTACACGTGGTAGATACTGAAACCCTGTCAATGTTTGCTCTGAGCCTAAGTCAAATACCAGATAATGGGGACCTTTAACTCCCGAATTGGTACTCCAGTAGGTAGATTCCTGCAAATCGAATATTTTTTCAGCCGTTTTATTTCCCGATCTGACATCCTCATCGCTACAATAAACCACGCTCCATGGCTCACGACTGATACGCTGACCGTCGCTACCAAGCATATACCATTCGGCTATTGCTGCCGATCCGTTTCCATCATGTGTATTCTGAGCCTCAATACAAATATATCTTCCCGAAACGGGGTTATTAAACTTCACCTCTTTGTAACCGTTGCCGGTCACAAAGGAAGAGCTGATAACCGGTACCTCTCCAGATAAGTCAAGATTCTCTCCTTCTTTTCTGTTTAAAGGTGCTTTTTGCAGATTCAGTTTATCTACAATATGCGTTTTCAAACCTTCAACCGAAGCCTCTTTCGGCCCGATAATATCAAATACAATGATTTCATTTTCGCCTTTTTTCAACCAACATCCCGGCATATACAATGTCTGTTGCGGTCCGATCTCCCAGAAACGTCCAATCGGATATCCATTTACGTAGACAAGTCCTTTGCCCCAACTTTCCATATTTATAAAGGTATCTCCTGGTTTTTTCAAGTTAAATGTAGCACGATAGAATCCGGGGCCTTGCTCTGTTTGCAATGGCTCATAGTTTTGGTTTCGGACAAAACTATAATCAACAGGCAGATTATAAACCTTCCAGTTTTTAAGATCAATGGTTACGGTACTCCCTGTTTCCAGAGCATAGCTCAATTCAACCTTATCCGTAATTCCTTTAAAGTCTTTGATGGATCCACCAAAATTGACACGTCCCATTGCTTCGACAAGTATATCTATCCGATCTCCCTTTTTCAGTGGAGGCATTACAATACTTTTCTCATTTAATCGGCGATCTATTACCCCAACCTTATTGCCATTAACAAAAACCTGAACATAATCTTTCGGATCAGAAATTGTCATTACACTTTTCTCTGATACGTCAGGAGCTGTAGTCGAATAGATAATCGATCCCCAACCCTGATCAAATTTCTCCATCGTTTTTATCCCAAAGGTTTCTTTTGAATCGGGTAAATTTTTAAACAGAGGTGCATATTGATTAAATGCGATTTTCGGTATGGCTATTACCGGAATTGCCTTCGGTATTGCCGGTTGTTTTTGACCATACATATAGTTGGACAACATCTTACGGAGTTCCATGTATTTGGGTGTTGCCACACCGGACTCACTGATAGGTGCGTCATAATCATAGGACGTAACATCGGGTGTATAAGGCGGATTGTTAGCTCCTGCCCAATGTCCCCAGGTTGTTCCTCCGTGCGTCATATACAACGAAAATGAAATACCGCGATCCAGCATTTCCTGCATGCCCCGGATCATAGTCTCGCTATTACGGGTTTCATGCTGGCTTCCCCAACGGTCAAACCAACCACTCCAGAATTCGCTGCACATAAGCGGTGCATTGGGACGAGCCTTACTGAGACTTTCAAATTGTTTTTCAATATTGGCACCTGTCCCGAAGTTTATCGTCCAGATCAAATCTTCCAGTCCGTTATTTTGAAAAGTTGAACTCCAGTCACACTGAAACAAAGCGACCTTATCAAATCCAACTTTACGAAGGATATCACGGATAGCACGAACATGAGGTTTATTTGTAGCATAGGCACCAAACTCATTTTCTACTTGTACCATGATTACAGGGCCGCCTTTATCAATAGTCAGATCACTCAACTGCTTAGCTACTTCTTCTTCGAAGATCGCCACACGCTCCATATAATACGGATCATTATCACGTAGTTTTATATCTTTCTTTTTAAGAAGCCACCACGGTAGCCCTCCCATTTCCCATTCGGCACAAACATAAGGCCCCGGGCGCACAATAACATACATGCCGTTCTTTTGCGCCAGTTTCACAAACTCACGTATATCATTATTTTCTGTGAAATCAAATTCCCCTTCCTTTTGTTCATGGATATTCCAAAATACATACAAGCAAATTGTATTCATGCCTAAAGCTTTACACATCTGTATCCGATGCTCCCAATAAGGTCGCGGAATACGAGGATAGTGCATTTCAGCAGCTTTAATAATAAAAGGTTCTCCGTTCAATAAAAATGTTTTATCGCCTGTAGTAAAACTTCCCTGTTCTTGTGCTGAAGCATCCGTAACACTTCCGCATAAAAGACTCAGAGAAGAAAGTGCTACGACAACACTCTTTCTGATGTTTCTCATTTCTCTCCGATTAATTGTTATA
>JBOFIZ010000001.1:0-4216 GCA_051650425.1 Bacteroidales bacterium | reverse complement strand
GTGCTGTTGAAAAGTATCTGAATTCGCAAGGACTCTCCTCTGAAGTTAATAACTTCAACTGGGAGTTTCATTTAGTAAAAGACCCTACACCAAATGCTTTTTGTATGCCCGGAGGCAAAATCGTCATCAATGAAGGGATATTACCATACACAAAGGATGAAAGCGGATTAGCAATTGTCATCGGACACGAAATTGCCCACGCCGTAGCCAAACATGCCAATGAGCGTATCAGCCAGCAAATGATGCTCCAAACCGGAAGCTCACTACTTCAGATTGCCTTAGGAGGCCAATCTTCAGAAACACAAAAATTAGCTCAAAGTGTTTTCGGTATTGGTGCCAACGTCGGTTTAATGCTTCCATATTCACGTAAACATGAATATGAGGCCGATCGCTTGGGACTTATCTTTTCTGCAATGGCAGGATATAATCCTAATCGCGCCGTAAGCTTTTGGCAAGATATGGCACAAAAAGACGCTTCGGGACAAAGCAGTAGCTTTTTAAGTACTCACCCGACGGATCTGGAAAGAATTAATAACATAAAAACAGTCATGCCTGAAGCAATGACTTATTATCTAAAATAAAAAGATCTCCGATTATGATCGATTCATTATACGCAATTTTCAAAGAATATCCTAACATCACTACGGATACGCGCAAATGTGTTCCCGGTTCTATTTTCATTGCTCTCAAAGGAGAACGCTTTAATGGAAATGAGTTTGCTCAACAAGCTTTAGCCTCAGGAGCAGAATATGCAATTATTGATGAAAAAGAATACGCCAACGGAGACTCCAGAATCATTTTGGTCGATAACTGTTTATGTACATTACAAAAACTAGCCCGACACCATAGACGGATACTAAACAAACCTGTTATCGGGATTACCGGAACAAATGGAAAAACAACGACCAAAGAACTTACGGCAGCCGTTCTTAGTAAAAAATACAATGTCTTATTTACACAAGGTAATTTAAACAACCATATCGGAGTACCCTTAACTCTACTGCAATTACGCGAAGAACATGATATTGCCGTAATTGAGATGGGAGCCAATCATCCGGGCGAGATCAAGACTTTGGCAGAAATTGCCGAACCTAATTTCGGTCTGATAACAAATGTCGGCAAAGCTCACCTGGAAGGCTTTGGATCTTTCGAAGGCGTAATTAAAACCAAAGGTGAACTATACGACTATATCCGAAAAACCGGTGGGAAAATATTCCGACATAACGAAAATTCCATATTACGAGATCTTTCTACAGGTATTGAATCTGTATTATACGGCGAATCTGAACGTATCTTCGTGAGCGGTCGGATTATTGAAAACAATCCATTCTTAGGCTTCTTATGGAAACATGCGGCTTACACGGGTGAGATTCACTCCAAATTAATCGGAACCTATAACTTACCAAATGCTTTGGCAGCCATTGCGATCGGATGCTTTTTTCAGGTAGCACATAAAGATATATCAAAAGCTCTTACAGAATACGAACCATCAAACAACAGATCTCAATTGAAGGAGACTTGTAAAAACCATCTGATCATTGATGCCTATAACGCTAATCCGACCAGTATGCTGGCTGCTTTAAAGAATTTTGAAGCAATGGATGTGCAAAATAAAATTCTTATTTTAGGTGATATGAAGGAGTTAGGTGAAACCTCTCTGTCCGAACATCAGCAAATTGTAGATTTCATATCCAGACTACATTTCAATGAAGTCCTCTTAAGTGGCGAAATGTTTAAACAGACTGAGCATGAATTCTCTATATTCGAAACGACTGAAGAGTTAATGGAATATTTACAGCGCAGAGCATTCGAGAATTCATATATTCTGATTAAAGGATCTCGGGGAATGGCTTTAGAAAGGTGTGTCGATTATTTATAATTTAGAAACATCAATCGCCCCAAAAGCCAATTTAACTTAATCTAAGATGTCATTTTCACACAAACACTTGCAGGTTTAAATAATTGCACTACCTTTGCATCATAAACATCGCGGGATGGAGCAGTGGTAGCTCGTTGGGCTCATAACCCAAAGGTCATCGGTTCGAGTCCGGTTCCCGCAACTAAGAAAAAAGGTAATCTATAAAAGATTGCCTTTTTTTATTTTCATCTATCCATCCACATTCTGCAGCAGATTTAAAACCCAGACTCCTACTTCTTTAAAATAAACGATACGAATATATCTGATAAGTCGCTAAACACTAGTATCAGAATGTCCAGAATATGCTCATACTACTTACTATTTGCATTTTCCTAATCGCTCAGATTGGGATATTTTGGATCTTAAACAACTATATCTGAAATAAACCCCTTATACACAATTAGCACAACTATCTGATAATCAATAATAAACCGATCAACCATTCAAACCAAGCTTATATTTGTAATTTAGATACGTATTTAGAAACATTTTCATACGTATCTAAAGAAAAAAACAAAGGGCGAAAATTTCAAAACAAACCGTATAATTTAAAAGATACGCCGTATAAATAAAAAAATACGGTGTAATGTTTCAGAATAAACGGTATTTTATCCAAACAGAGACGCTTTACTGTTTCAAAATACAAATTTAAGCTTCAATTTTGCTCTTACTTCACTCCAAATCAGAGAGGTCTGCAAAATAACAAAATGACACACGAATAACCAATTCATCATCCATGTGTCATTTACCTTATCTATATATCTTTAAAGCCTTAACCTTTCATTTCATCAGGCATATTAACCAGATAAACTCTCTCTGTCGCACGAGTCATTGCAGTATAAAGCCAACGATAGAAATCAAGGCCCAAATATTCCGGATTCAGATTAGCCAAATCGATATAAACATGCTTCCATTGGCCACCCTGAGCTTTGTGACAAGTCATACAATATGCAAACTTAACTTGTAGTGCATTGTAATATTCATTCTGCTTGATTTTACGTAAAACTACATTCTGAGGAAACTCATTAATATAGTCCTCAGCAATATGCGTAAATAATTTATTTTGCTGGTCAGAAGAAAGCGTAGCTGTATCACTATGTAATGAATCAATAATAATCTTCACATCAACAGTCATATCTCTTTCAACTAAGCGCAAAGTAACATCAGCAAAACGGAATCCATAAAATTCCTGTGAACGTCGGACACGCAATACCTCCGCTGCTTCTCCATTAGCCAAAAAATCAATTTCTGAATACTCTTCATGTATTTGATAATTATTCTTCGAAATCAGAAGCAGATCTCCTGACGAAAGCTCATCTTCTGCATATAAAACTCGTGCACGAACCCCCTGATTATACATTTTAGCTCGTTTATTGGAACGAGTTATAATAATCGTATCCTCCGCTCCCACCTTATTATAGGAATCATTAAGCATTTCTATAAAATCCTCACCTCCTATTGCTTTTATATCTTTGAAGCCTGATAAGTCTAGTTTAGGTAAGTCATACACCTCATCCTGATTCATATAATTACGTAACAAAGTAGCATTCCATAAAATCCCGGACTCTTCAGCCTGACGTACGACCTGGGTTAACGTAGCTTCATAAACAGATAAGCCATAACACGACATAGACAACTTATCTAATGCCGGACTTACTTCTTGCCCTATCGGAGGCAACTGGGCTGTATCACCCATTAATATCAACCGGCAATTTTCAGCAGCATATACATATTCTATTAAATCATTCAGCAGCTGATGCCCTCCATATTCTGAACTGGTATTATTAATCAATGAAGCTTCATCAACAATAAAAAGAGTGTCTTTATGAGGATTTATATTTGTCGCAAACTCAAAATTCTCACTTGAGAAGGTTTTTTGTCTGTAAATCTTTCGATGGATAGTAAAAGCATCCAGATTTGCGTAGCTTGAAAAAACCCTTGCTGCACGTCCTGTAGGAGCCAAGAGAACAACTTTCTGTCCTAATTGACGAATTGTTTGCACAACACCACCAATTAATGACGATTTACCTGTCCCGGCATACCCTTTAAGCATAAAAAGCGAAGTTTCATCGCTAAGTAACAGAAAATCTGCCAATAAACCTAACACTGCGAATTGATCTCTGGTTGGTTTATAAGCTAAGTTCTCTTCTATTTTTTGGATTAAAAGCCCCTTTGTCATAAATTCTTTCAATAAAAGTTGCTATAAAAATAAACAGTTTAATTTTCTTTTCTATATTTGCGGTACGAAAAAAACAAAATAACAACATACTATGAAGATTACTTTCAAAATTCTATTGG